>JAOASB010000033.1 GCA_025210375.1 Maledivibacter sp.
ACTTTCTTCGGTTTTTTATTAGCCAGGCACTTCCGATAAACGCCTCAAACTTTCTTCGGTTTTTTATTAGCCAGGCACTTCCGATAAACGCCTCAACTTTAATAAAATTGTATCATTTTTACATTTTTCTGTCAACATGAAATCATATGCAGTACCTTAATTTGGCTAATAGACACTTATGAGGTGCCCTATTTTTATTTTTCCTATTTTTTTTCATTATATTCATAACATATATATACGGTGAATTAATACCATATGATTTTGAAATATGTAAAATCATTTCAAAACTTTGGTGAATAGTTAACACACATCTGGGATAAGGATTATCCCAGTAACAAATTTATGATATTTGCTCCTTTATTTGATTTTCTCCTCCATATACATCCTTAAGTATATACTTAACTACACTATCCTCTTCATTTCTACCTATTATTTCCTTAGCATGTTTTTTTAGCTCAGCTTTAGCATTTTTCACAGCCACTGCTTTGTCTGCCATCTTAAACATATGCACATCATTTACCTCATCGCCAAAAACAATTGTTTCATGATTATTTAAATCCATCGTGTTTCTTAAGGTTTGAATTGCCCTGGCCTTTGTAGCTTTTTTGTCGTGTATTGATAACCAATACCAACCGGGAGAATATTTGTTTTCCATGATGTGGATTTCAAGTGCATGAGCATACCTATATTTCAATTCCTTTTCTAGCTCTATTAGTTTTTCTTTCTTGTTAATAATGGTAAAGCATACTATATGTTCCTTTACTATCTTTCTAAAATCATTTACCCGACGTAATCTTTTGTCATTCATCCTTATTCTGTCATTTAAATACCACTCCATACCATAATTATTTGTTTCCCTATAGTATAGATTGTTTTTTTCTCCATCAAATGTTGATACATATGGAATACCATTATACTTATCCATTAAAGTTAAAAGATCGAAGCATAACTCACTATGGATATCATTAATTATTAGATGCTCTCCCGTATTAAAATCTGAGATATATGCCCCGTTAAATTCTATTACCGGCAGTTTAAAAGGTAGTCCTTTAAGTATCCTTTGTATAGAATAAATACTTCTAGCACTTGCTATGGTAAAGTTTATTCCCCTATTAATAATTTCTATTAAATTCTTTCTTGAATACTCCGAAAGGGTTGCATCATTTCTAAGTAATGTACCATCCAAATCACTAATATATATCTTACCCATTTCAGCCCCCAATATTAATAGAGCAAATTGCATAATTACTTTCTATAAAAATCATCTAATATATAGATTTCCCAAAGTTAAACTTAATTTATACATCTCAAAATATCCGATGCTTCTAGGGATTTTTGATGTGTATAAATTAACTGTTTAACTGGAATATCTATAGGATTTTAAAATCCCAATAGCTATACCATCAAATATACTTATCTCTTAAGCAATTAAATCAAGGATGATATTCCCATATTAGACTTAGCCAAGTAAGCGTTATGCAATTTCCTCAATAAATTATATGATTGTATTTTATTATAACATAATATATTATTACAGATGAGTGGGTAGTCAATAAGAAAGGAAATGAAAAAAATGGTATCTAATACAAGACACTTTAAAATATTGTATTTCTTTTTCTATTTTACAATTGCAATATTTTCTGGATTTACAATCGCTTATCTAAATGGCTTAGGTTTTAGTGCTACACAGGTGGGCTTCTTCATGTCGCTGTTATACTTTTTTGGTTTTCTAGGGCAATTCATAACTGGGTATATATGTGACCTTAAAAATACAATAAAGAAGGTATATTTTTTATGGATGATTTTCTTAACTGTCTTGATTTTTTTCTTTTTTAAGCTCCATGTGCCCGTTAAGCAAGCAATCTTTATCTCAATGATAGGATTTTTCCAATCTTCGATTATGGCTTTGTTAGATAGTTGGGTTCTTGAAAGCAATGATAGTATTAAGAATGACTTCGGCCCAATACGAGCCTTTGGATCTATTGGCTGGGGTATTTCCACATTACTGATTGGCAAAATAATAGACAAATTTGGTTGGGATATAGTAGGAATTTTATATATTGTATTTGCATCAATTGTTTTGATAATAACATATAATACAAAGGATGCCAAGGAAACAAAACAGGAAAAGGAACAAGTTGATTCTGATTTAGGAATTGCTACATTAAAAAAACTGTTTAAAAATAAACCCTATGTACAATTAATTACAATCTTTTTTCTACTATATATATCATTTCATTGCGTTGCAATGTTTTCTGTGATTTTAATAGAAAATTTCGGAGGCAACAAATCCGACATCGGTCTTTTTTTACTTGTAGCTGCCTTTAGTGAGGTTCCCATACTTTTAAACGCTAAAGGGCTAATGAAGAGATTCAATTTACCTGTGTTATTAGTTATATCTTCAGCATTCTTTCTTATAAGGACATTGTTAACCGCCTTTAGCAATAGTGTGTTTTCAATAATACTATTATCAACTCTACAAATGCCCTCATTTAGTATTTTTGTTTTTATAGCTAAATATTTAATAGATGAAGTGAGTCCCCATAGCTTAAAGACCTCATCCCAGACCATAGCCATGGCTGTATCGGGAGGCTTGAGCGGAATAATATCCTTAAACACTTCAGGCTATTTGGCCGATAGGCTTGGTATTCAGAAGCTGTTATTTATAATAACTGGATTATGTGCAATAGCACTGATCCTAAGTATTAAATATCTTTTAAGCTACTCCCTATATACCAAGAAAATAAATGGGATTGAAAGTAAATAGATAGGGTAAACCCTCAGAGGTTTTATAGTCCCTCCGAGGGTTTATTGTGGTTTAAATAATTTATCACATCTTTAAAGCTTTCATATTTTATATATTTTATTCCCTTTTCATCACAATACTTGGCTAAGTAGCTTTTAGCAAATAATACATCGGCATTTGCGGCCACACACCTGTCAGAATATCCATCCCCTACATATATAATCTCATCCGAATTCTTCTTCAGCCTATTGTAGATTTCTGTTTTACATGTTCCGCATTTCCCACAGTTTTTAGATTCATGGGGAAACTGTAAATTGTAATTTCCTTCATCATCAAAGAAAAAGTTATTGCTATAAATCTCTATATCCTTTATGCCATTTTTGTTTAATACCGTATTGATATTAAAATCAAATCCGTCACTAACTATGTATATGCCATAAGCATTTTCCCTACAAAGTTCAATGAACCGAGAAAAATAATCATCGATTTCAATGGTCTCAAGGAAGCTTTTAAGTCTAACCTCATTAAAATCCATTAATCCGAAAAGTATGTTACAGCAATCTTGAGTTGATAATTCCCCCTTAGCCCATTCTTCATCAAGACTTCGCCAATCTCGGGTCGCAAATTCGTTGGTTACAGCTACACATGTATCCCTCTTAGTAATTGTTCCATCAAAGTCAACCATAATAGTCCTTTTCATTTGTGCATCTCCTTTATCGGTTACAAGTTACATGTTCCAAGTTGTAGGTTTTGGGTCATTATTAGAGGAAAAAAATAAGTAAAACTAACACTAAAAACTATAGCTTTACCTAATATATTAAATCTACAACTTATCCATCTATATTAAACATTCCTCTATATACGTCAGTATCCTTTCCTTTTCCAATGGAATTTTCCCAAAGAATATGGCTTTTTTAACTGAATCTATGAGTTCACCAATAATTGTTTTATCTTCTATCTCAAAATTTTTTAATATATCATTTCCATTTATGGTACTCGATATATCTTCAAGCTTTCTAAACCTTGTCAAATAATTATTAGCAAGATATTCTGCATGCACCTTATACATACCCATTTCTTCATGGGGCTTTAAAAGCTGTCTTGTGGATATAATATCCGCAAGGCCTATTAGTATAATATCCAATGTACTTTCTCCAAAGTTTTTAAATAAATCATATAAGGCTCTTCCACTTACATCGTTTGTTTTATAAAGTGTCAAGGGCCACATATGCTCCCTAACAATCTTGCACAAAAACTTTTTCTCTATCCTTTTAAGCCTCAGTCTATCAGAAATATCCGCCATAATTTCTTCCCCAGCGATTTCATGTCCTTTGAACCTAACCCTACCCGTTTCATCCACCCATCTAGCCTTTGGCTTTCCTATATCATGGAATAGGGCTGCAAGTTTTATAAGTTGAATTCTAGCATGTTCATTATCCATGATTTGACTTGTATGCTTCTCATATGCCTTTCTAAGATGGTCTTCAAAGTAACCATCTGCATATATAATTTTCTCAATGGTTTTCATAGTGTGAAGGGAATGGGTCCAAGAATCTACCACGTGATATTTACATCTACCTACATTTTTCATTGGCTCAATTTCAGGAAATATCTTACCCAGTAAAGTAAGGTGCTTATCCATAAAATTAAAGTAGTAGTATGACCTTTTGAAAGCCAATATTTTGAAAAGCTCATTTCCTATTCTTTCACCTGAAACTTCTTTTATTCTATAGCTATTCCTTTTTATAAGTTCAAGAGTGTTGTCGGACATATCAAAATTTAATTCTGCCATAAGCCTAACTGCACCTATAAGTCTTACTGGATCTTCAAGATAAACATTTTCATCTACTTCTTTAATAATCCGATTTTTTATATCCTTTAATCCTCCATAGGGATCGATCACATCACCAAAATCTGCTTTTTCATCTTTAACCTCAATGGCCATAGCATTTATCGTAAAATCTCTTTTAGATAAATCTTCATATATATCCTTCCCATTCATAGTACAAAAGTCTATCACTGTTCCTTTATTGTCATCATTATCTAGTACTACTCTTACTCTCCCATTTTCTTTATCTAAGCTTATACATCTCCCATTATTTCTATGGGCTAGTTCATGAGCTAAGCCGTATATCTCTTCTAAAGTTACTATATCAAAATCTACAATTTCTTTTTTAGTAAGATAATCTCTAACAGCATTTCCCACTATATATATTTTCTTCTGGGTTAACTTACTTATCTCTTTAATATATTCGTTAGTGAAAACCAATTTATTCACTCCCAATCATTTATAGATAATGAACCTGGAATTGTAGATAGAATTGAGAAAAGCAACTATAAGAGTTCCTATTAGACAAAGTATATATTCCCATAATTTACTTGGTAAATTTGTATTTTATCCAATTTATTAACCCTCAAGGTCGCTTATCTTTAACTTTATTTAATCTTAAACCTTTTAAATAATCATGTCAATGTCACTAAAATATAGATACATATATCACTTATCCATTGATTTATCTCTTTTCTATTTGAATCAAACTATAGGGATTTATTTATTGGGAAATTTTTCTTAGATTTTTTTTAAAATAAATTGGTTTTTTAGGTTGACTTTTATTGGTAGTTCTGGTATTATTTAAAGTGAGAAATATGTCGAAAGATGTCTAAAGGAGGATTTTTTTGATGAAATCTACAGGAATAGTTAGAAAGGTAGACGAGCTTGGAAGAATTGTTATACCTAAGGAACTAAGAAAAACTTTTAATATTGGTGAAAAAGATGCACTAGAAATTTTTGTCGATGGCCCACAGATCATTTTAAAGAAATATGAACCTGCATGTATATTCTGTGGACAAGCTAAGAACAACATCAATTACAAAGGTAAAAACATTTGTCCAGATTGCGTAGTAGAACTAAAGGAATCAAAATAGGCTAAAAAGTTATAAAAACCTATAACCATTTCAGACTGTTGACAAAAGCCCAATTTCTATGTTGCTTATTACTTCTAATGCTATCGAACTTGAACTTTTGTCAAAGCCTGATATATGGTTGACTTTTTCAGCAATCTGAAATGCTTGTGGTAATCAATGCCCAAGCATTTTTTATTTCTATGCATTCCCTATAAGTTATAACCATTACAGTCAAAAGTTTAATTTAACCTAAGCTCTCCATATCTAATTCTTCCAAATCCCAAAGTATCTTATCCAATTCTATATCAAATACCCTTGATACCACCTCAAGACTCTCTGTTTCAGCTGCTAAACAACCTTGACATGGAAGTCCATATGCTTTAAAAACCTGAAGAACCCTAGGGTCAGTAAATAATATCTGAGAAATTGTCATATCCTTATTATATCTCATCTATATATAACCAACATAAAAAATTTAAAATGTATTTTAAGGAAAATCATGAATATTTATGCATATTCGTAAAATACATTTCACTTGAAAAGCCGGTTATTTTAATCCCCCCAATATCATATTATTCCATATAGGTTGTACATTTTCCTTTAATGTCTATATTTCAATACCATGCTTGTACACTTCCCTTTTTGGGATATTCCTTTCCTTAGCTACTTGCTTGATTGCCTCTTTTTTAGCTAATCCTTTATCCATATATGATACTATATGATCCTCTATAGAAAGATTTTCAAAACTTCTATCCTTACGCCCCTCTATACTCCCACCTTCAACTAAAAGTACAAATTCTCCCTTTGGAGCATTTTCTTTAAAATGCTTTATTACATGGGAAATATTGCCTCTAATTATTTCCTCATACTTTTTAGTGAGTTCTCTGGCTATGGCCATATTTCTATTTTCTAGTATTTGTTCCATATCCTTCAATGTATCCATAAGCCTATGGGGAGACTCATAAAAAATGAGGGTTCTATCATCGGTACTCAATATTTCCAGTCTTTCACGTCTCTTTTTCTTATTCCTATCTAAAAACCCCTCAAAGGCAAATTTAGCACTAGATAACCCAGATGCCACTAAAGCCGTTAGTACAGCATTTGCTCCAGGCAGCACCTCTACCTTTATTTCATTTTCAATGCAAAGTCTTATTAGGTCTTCACCTGGATCAGATATCCCCGGCATCCCAGCATCGCTAACTAATGCAATTTTATGACCTTCCTTTAATTTCTCAATAAGCTGGGGCCCTTTTTTAATCTTATTGTGTTCATGATAGCTTGTGAGGGGTTTACTGATTTCATAATGATTCAATAATTTGATAGTATGTCTAGTGTCTTCAGCGGCAATCAAATCAACAGTCTTTAAAGTATTTAAGACCCTTATGGTGATATCTTCTAGATTACCTATTG
Organism: Maledivibacter sp.; assembly: GCA_025210375.1. NCBI lineage: Bacteria > Bacillati > Bacillota > Clostridia > Peptostreptococcales > Caminicellaceae > Maledivibacter > Maledivibacter sp. The sequence continues at coordinate 7,061 of JAOASB010000033.1, forward strand.
GAGTCGCACAAATATATAGTTTACCACGATGTATCTCCATGTCCTTTTCTCCTTTACTTGTTCACTAGCTGCTTGCTATTAGCTATCTATTCTTTCCTTTCCATATATATCATAGATTTCATCGGTATAGCTTCCATCTTCTTTATAGACATATAAGGGGTCTAAAAATTTCAGCTCCGGCTTTGCAGCCTTGATACATTTTAATAATAAAAGATTTGGTTTCTTATTTTTATTTGGATGTATAAATCTAAGCTTTTTGGGCTCAAGCTTATATGTTCTACATAAGCACATTATATCCGCTAATCTCTGGGGTCTATGAACTAAATAGAAATGCCCATTATGCTTTAGTAGTCTGCTTGCTGTTTTAATAACATCCTCTAATGTACACTTTATTTCATGCCTTGATATGGCTTTTAAATCTTCGGGATTTTTTAGCCCACCCCCTGAATTCATATATGGTGGATTAGATACAACTACATCAATAGAATTTACTTCTATTAAGCCCTCTATAATTTTAAGGTCTTCATTTATTATCTCTATCCTTTTTTCTAGATTATTTAATTTTACACTTCTAGAGGCCATATTGGCAACTTCTTTTTGAATCTCTATGCCATAGATTTTTTTTGCATTACTTTTCCCGGCTATAATTATGGGCATAATTCCTGTACCTGTTCCTAAATCCACAACCTTGGCATCGCGTTTCACCTCACAAAAATTGCCTAGAAGTACTGCATCTACACCAAAACAAAACCCTTTAGGGTTTTGTATAATTTTAAGACCTTTACATTGAAGATCATCTATTCTTTCATTTTCCCTTAATAAAGCTTCATCCATTATTCTCTCTCCAATCAATTTTATCTCCAAGTTCTAAGTGACAAGCTTTAAGCATTTTTGAAAGCCCATCAAGAATGACAATAAAACTTAGAACTTAGAACTTTAAACTTAGAACCTTATTTCATCCCTGCTTCTATCTGTTGCTTTATCATTTCTTCACTCATACTTCGCCTTACAAAATTTACAATAATGCCATCCCTATTGATGATATAGGTGGTTGGGATAGCTGATATTCTATATTTTTCTGAAACACTACCATCCTTGTCATATAAAACAGGAAAGGTGTATTTATTTTCATTCAAAAAATTATTAACACCCTCTATTCCATTTTTCTCGGAAGCCGTGATATTAACGGCTAGTATTACTACATCCTTATCTTTATATTCCTCGTATACTTTTTGCATATGGGGCATTTCCATCTTACAGGGTCCACACCATGAAGCCCAAAAGTTTAAAAACACAACCTTACCCTTTAGGGATGATAGACTTATCTCATTTCCTTCCCTATCAAGTAATAAAAAATCATATGCTTTATTTCCGACGAAAATCCCTTCTCTTATTTCTGCATCGTCCTTTGTTTCTCCTTCATCATTTTCATTTTTGCTTGTATTTTTTTCAATGTCTTTTTCCTCTTTATTTGTAGTTTCCGATTTGTCAGTTTGCTCATTGTCTTCTTTTACACATCCCGAAATTAAAGATACAGATAGCAGTAGAATTACTAATATGCTAAAAATTTTTTTCATCATATCACCTCATTCTAAATTATTCATGAAAATATTGATGAGATTGCATTTAAATTATTAGTATATAATAATGTTCCCATAATTATCAGTAAAATCCCACTTATCACTTTTATTATCTTTAGGTTCTTATCTAAATTGTTAATCCTTTGGAGTACTAGATTTAAAAATAAAGCTGTTATGAGAAAGGGTATGCTGAAGCCCAGGGAATAAATAATCAGAAGATATATGCCTTTTCCATAGGTTTCTAAACCAGCTGCCATCATAAGTACGGATCCAAGAATTGGCCCTATACAAGGAGTCCAGCCAAAGCTAAATGCCATACCTAATAGTATTGAATTAATAAATTTAGGTTTTTCAGCATTAAAGTTAAATTTTCTTTCCATATTGAGGAAGCTTAGATTGATAATTCCTAAATGGTGTATTCCAAAAACTATGACTATTATACCCCCAGCTTTTCTGATTATATTATTATTAAAATATAAAAATTTTCCAAAGGCTGTGGCTGTAGCCCCAAGTATTGTAAAGACTATGCTTAATCCCAATAAAAATCCTATGGAATTAATTAGAATCGATTTTCTGGCTGCTCCTTCTTCTATTTCTTCTAATGACTCTCCCGTTAAATAGGTTAAATATATAGGCATTAATGGTAATATACAGGGTGATAAAAAAGAAGCCATTCCCTGTAAAAATACTACTATAGCCGATATGTTATCATTCAATAAAACATACCCCCCGTTAGTATGGCGTTTAAATTTATCATACTATATTCCTACCCAATTTTAAGGATTAAAAACTAATAAAGAAGACCCCACTATTATATAAGGGTCTTCTTTGTTCTAGTCTTGAGGATGGGGGGCATCTACTGGGCACACATTGGCACAAGCCCCACAATCAATACATCCAGATGCATCAATAATATATATATTATCTCCAGCACTAATTACATCAACAGGACATTCCGGCTGACATGCCCCACAACTAATACAATTGTCATTAATGAAATACGCCATAATTTATTTCACCTCCAAGAAATTGTTTTTAATCCATTTCCTTTCGTAATAAATTATGTCCACTTGTAATACTTTTTATTATATTTTTATTCATAGATATCTTCTATATGGTCTATATCTAATTTTTCTTCTGTTTTGGGCTTACAAAGTCTCTCAATTTCTTGCTTATGGAATATATATATATCGTCACTTAAATCCATATAATGTCTTTCTTTATTTTCTTTAACTATAAGTCTTACCTTAACGGATTCAAGCAATACATTATTGTCAATAACAATTCCCTCCCCTTCAGGAGTTTTTATTCTTTCTCCTTGGTTAGGTAATCCCTTTCTTAGCTCTGTATAGCTTTCATACTCATATCTCAAGCAGCACATAAGTCTTCCACATATTCCTGATATCTTTGTGGGATTAAGGGATAAACTTTGCTCCTTTGCCATCTTTATAGATACGGGCTCAAACTCTCCAAGCCATGTAGAACAGCAAAGACTTACTCCACAAGGACCTATTCCACCTATCATCTTAGCTTCGTCTCTAACACCTATTTGCCTAAGTTCTATTCTTGTCCTAAAAACGGAAGCCAAATCCTTAACCAACTCTCTAAAATCCACTCTACCATCGGCAGTAAAGTAAAATATAACCTTATTATTGTCAAAGGTATATTCTACATCAATAAGCTTCATCTCTAAGCCATGCTCTTCAATTTTTTCTAAGCATATTTCAAAAGCCTTTGTTTCCTTTTCATTATTCTCTTTATTTATGATTTCATCTTCTAATGTAGCAATTCTTAAAACCTTTTTTAGGGGAGAAACTATTTCTTCTTCTGATATTTCCTTTGAGCCTACTACTACTTCTCCAAACTCTATGCCCCTTGCCGTCTCTACAATTACATTTTGTCCTTTTTCTACATCTATATCGTCGGGATCAAAGTAATATATTTTTCCTGCTTTTTTGAATCTTACTCCTATAACCCTTACCATAAATTATACCTCCTGTAAATTTAAAAGCATCGTCTCTATGCTTAGACCAAAATTCACATTTGATCCTATATTCTTTCTGGTCTTTTCTACAATATCTATGGATTTTCCAAGTTTTTCACAGGATACTGTATTTGTATGAATTCTTAATATATTTATTTTATCTATATTTAATAGATACTTTTCTTCTCCTGTTTCCACTAACAACAATAAATCCCTAAACCAAATACTAAAGAAATCCAATAGTTCTCCAATATACTCCTTATTCTTAACAAAAAAGTCTACATAATCCAAAAGCTTTAATTTATCTCCTCTAATAACCTCATCTATTATATCTAAAGTCGTCCCTCGTCTACTATTGAATTCTTCCGATTCATACAAACTTATAGCTCTGCCTATTGAGCCGTCGGAAAAGCCTGCAAATATTGATAAATTCTCATCTTTAATATTATAATTTTCCTTAAGATAATCTTCTATTATTTTTTTTTGTATTCTATTAAATTTAATAGTTTGACTTCTAGATTTTATAGTGGGAAGTAAACCATGAGAATTTTCAGCAATTAGAATAATCATACCATACCCTGGTGGTTCTTCCAATATCTTTAAAAGTCTATTTTGGGCACTTGTAGTCATAGTATGGGATGCCTCTATTATAAATATTTTTTTATTGCTTTCATAGGGTCTCAAAAGAATATTATTTTGAAACTCCTCAATTTGTTTATTTTTTATACTATTTCCCTCTGGTTTAATTATATTTATATCGGGGTGGTTATTATTATTTACCTTAATACAAGAAGAACATGTTTCGCATCCAAAATTCTCATTTTTACAATTTATAGCCTTAGCGAATTCTACAGCTGTCAGTATTTTCCCCACCCCAGCTTGTCCCTCAAAAATATACGCATGGGCAAGCTTGTCTCTTTTTATTGCAGTCTTAAGGAAGCTTATTATTTTATCATGTCCTATGATTTTTTCAAATCCCAAAGCTTACAATCCTTTCTATAATATAGGGTTTTCATAGTATAGCTTATACATATCCAAAACCTCGATGGATTAACAAGTTTTGGATATGTGTAGATTAATAGCTTTACCTGAATCTCTATATCATCTTATACTTTCTCGAATCTTTCTATATCAACAACAAATATTGTAGCTCCCCCTACTAACACCTCAATAGGGATAGGTATATAATTAGAATTATCTCCTAGCATGGGAGCTGTTGTTGTTATTTCCTTCCTTGTTTTGCTAACATCTTTAATGATTTTTATTACTTCATCTACCTTTTCCCTTTGAACCCCTGTAAAAAGCGTTGTGTTTCCTGACCTTAAAAATCCCCCTGTGGAAGCCAGCTTAGTAACACCAAAGTTTGCTTCAGTAAGCTTTTGGGTTACCCCATGGGCGTCCTCATCATGAACTATAGCAATAACAAGCTTCATTCTACTTCCCCCTCTTTTTTAAGTTTTAATTAAAACTTCAATTTATTCTCAACAATTTTTACAATATCCTTATACAATTCTTCTATGGATTTAGAAGCATCCACGCCTATTATCCTCTGTGGATATAAGCTTTCAAGCTTAAGATATCCTTCATAAACCTTATTATGAAATTCAAGCTTTTCCATATCCAATCTATTACATTCATCGGATGAAAATTTTCTATTCAAGCCTAGCTCTGGTGAAAGCTTCATTAAAAAGGTTATATCTGGCTGGGTTCCTGCTGTAGCCATATCGTTAATCTTCTTGATAAAGTCTATACCTAAATTTCTTCCTATACCTTGATATACTATACTGGAGTCCACAAATCTATCACATATAATCGCTTTACCCTCTAAAAGTGCTGGTTTTATTATCTGAGCAACATGCTGAGCCCTTGAAGCAGCATATAGTAATGCCTCTGTTATTTTATCCATTTCCATATTATTTTTATCTAGTATAACATTTCTAATCTGTTCACTTATATTTGTTCCACCGGGTTCTCTGGTTATCAATATATCATAACCCTTTTCCTTAAAGTACTTTTCTAATAGTTTAATCTGAGTTGTTTTTCCTGATCCATCTGGCCCTTCAAAGGTTATGAATACACCGCTCATAATATCCCTCTCTCTATTTTATGACATTTATTGTATTTAAAGACCTATCACTTGTTCCAATTATATTTATTTCTAAACCCTTAAGTATCTTAGCATATTCTATTATTTCTTGACTAATCACTTCACCAGGACAAACCAAAGGAATTCCCGGTGGATAGGGTATTATATATTCTCCACTAATTCTTCCACCGCTCTGGATAAAGGGTATACTTTTTTTCTCCCTATACACAGCATCCCTAGGTAAAAGCTCTACCTTAGGAATCATGAAGCTAAATTCCGGCATCTCATTTTTCTTATGGGCAATCCTTCTATCGTCATGTATTGATTTGAGAGACCTAGCTAGCCTTTCAAAGTCATGCTTATCATTTGCTATAGAAGATACTGCAAGTACATTATATATATCGGCCATCTCAACTTGAATACTGTACTTTTCCCTTAGAATTTCTTCAAGCTTAATGCCATCAATACCTATTTCCTTCATATTGATAGTAAGCTTTGTGATATCTATATCCTTCACACCGTAGCTTCCTATGATTTCCTTAGAAAAGATATCTAATCCCTCAGTTTTATCTATAGCTTCTCTAAAATCCTTAATATTGCCTATGAGCTTTTGCATCAAGTAATTTCCTTCTTCAGCCACTATATTTACTGCCATATCTAAGGCCGCCATGAGCAAATATGATGGACTACTACTTTGATTTAATGATAGCATAAATTTAAGCTTATCAATATCTATTCTTTTACCCTTGACATGAAGCATAGAGCTTTGGGTGAGGGAGGGTAATGTCTTATGGGTACTATGAACAACTATATCCGCGCCTGCATCCAAGGCTGATATAGGAAGGTCCTCACTCAGCTTAAGATGGGCTCCATGGGCTTCGTCCACAAGCAATATCTTATTATTGTTATGAACTATTTCAGCTATTTTTTCTATATCACTACATATTCCATAATAATTTGGATATGTTATAAGGACCGCCTTTGCATCGGGATTGTCTTTTATTGCACCTTCAATAGCTTCAGCAGTGATAGCCATACTTAAAAACAGCTTAGAACATATTTGGGGCTTAACATAAATAGGTTCTACCCCTCCAAGTATCATTCCACTTATAACAGATTTATGACAATCCCTTGGCACTATTATTTTATCTCCGGGATTTGTAGCAGCCATTATCATAGAAATAATACCTGAAGTAGTTCCATTAACTAGAAAAAAGGTATGATCTCCACCATAAAAATCCTTGGCCCTTTCCTGTGCTTCCTTTATCATTCCCTCCGGTGCATGTAAATTATCTGATCCAGGTATTTCTGTAATATCAAATTTACCTATATTCTCAATTCTCTCTAAATTATATTTTTTGAATATTTTCCCACCTTTGTGGCCAGGGACATGAAATGAAATCATATTTCTTCTTGAAAGTCCTTCTAATTCTTTCAGAATAACGGGTTTTTTCAAAGATACCCCTTCCCTTCAAAGAATTTTATAAATATTTATAATTTTGCAATTTTTTCTACGATTTGGGAATAATCTTAATATACAGCATTCCTATATATATCATATATTAATTATATCTTAAAGGAGGGTGTAAATGAAAGGCTATACTCCTATAACTACTTTAAAAGATTTTATTTATACATATTCTCCCCATAGAAGTGACACAGAAATCGCTTATTTACTTAATATAAGTGAAAAGGATATAAAAACAATCCGGGAGGAACTCAAAAAAAAAGCTGATGATAATAATCTAAAGCTTTAAAGGAAACTAAAAATTTTAAAGGGTTAATAGCTTAAGAGCTAATAACCCCTTCGTTTTTTTTAGTCTCCTCAAAATTACGTTTTAAAGCATTCAAAAAAGCCTCATTTGGTTCAAAAATAAGTCTGTAGGTTTTATTCTCTTTTAAAAATTCAATGGAATACCAGTTGTTCTTATCATTATCTATAACAAATCTATACTCTTTTATATCCTTAAAGGTCTCATCGGATTCATCGTATGGTTTAAGGCTGACAACATCCTTAGGTTTAATATGGAAGAATACGTGATTTGATCTACCTATAACTCTTTCCACCATTAATTCATCTTCTATTATTCTATAGTTATAAAAGGCTAAGTTCTTATACAATATATATCCACAAATTATAGAACATAGGATAAGGGATAGCATTGCAGCTACACTTCCATATGATGCCCCATACCGGCTGAAAAAATCAATAGCTACATTCATTATCACAACAGTAACAACAATCATAGCCAATATTTTCCAAAAACTTATATTCTTTTTCCTTACCGTTTGCTTAAATATTGGTGACATAAAAAAACTCCCTACTTATATTTTGTAGTAAATATTTGAAATATCAAAGCCATCATTCGATCCAGTTTTATCTAAAAAAATTATTATTGAGAAAGTTGCATAATATATATAGTAGATGATTTTTACAGAAGGTAATTATGCAATTTGCTCTATCATTGATAAACAACATTAAGACTTAAAATATATTAAACCTTGAAGTTGTTTATCTTTAATAACATATTATCATTAATCTCAAATAATTACAACTTTTTAGGTAGTTTCAGCTATTCCATTTAATATTTCTAAAAAAAAATAATCTACATAATTTCTATTGTAGACTATTTTGCGATCTTTAAGTATTCTTTTGTATAATAATCATTTTGCTTACCATCAGATTTGGATGACTTTTTTTTATCACTATTCATCACTTCATCGGCTGTACTTTTTACTATATAAAACTGAATGTAAGCAATTGGCAAACATAATAATATCAAGAATACTATTCTGAGGGATGTTTTTAAAACAGCCATAGTCTCACCATTCCTTTAAACTAAATTATTTTCATATAACTATTTATTCTATATTTATTTGAAATCTCCTTCATCGAAACCTTAGTTCTTTTGTACTATTTCATGTGTTTTTGTCTTTAAATGTAGAATTCATTATACTAAAACACACCATATAGTTGTTGATAAAATTTTATAACACTATATATATTCGACAGAATTGTGGAAAAATTGTGAATAAGTAAAAGCTATTCTTCTCCATAACCCTCTGAAAGGTAGATCATCACTTGATTTATGAGGTGTTCAGACTTATCCACAACTTGTAGGTAAATTTTCCTATGCTTTATAGATATTACAGTCAAAACCTTAATTTATTCTCCATATGAATAAAAAACCCATAAATATCCTGGCTTAAAAGGATATTTATGGGTTTTATTTTTAAAAGAACCTACCTAATCTCTCATTTGTTATTATTTTAGGTTTCCAGTCCCTATAATCTTTATTATTTAAAATCATTTTATATATAGTTTGTTTTTCATTTTCCTTTACTTTAATATATACTTTACTATAATTAGCATAATCTATATTGTCGGAAAGGTGTGGCTCACTCATAGTCCAAAACTGTATCTGAACTATTTCTATATCTTTCCCCTTAAGCTTGCCATTATATAATGTGCCCTTCTTTATCTTCTCAATATATTTTGCAGCTAATTTTCTTACTTCCTTGGCCTTCTTTGAATTTGGAAAGGTGCTGATTCCCATGACATACCATCTATCATCCTTCTTTATTAGTTCAAGTGGAAGCCCTTGACCCATCCCCGATCCTTCAGAATTGTGAACTGATGCTTTTACCCTTGCCCATGCTTTATTTTGAGAATCATCTATATAGATTTTATCTAAGGATAATGTAATGGTGTAGGGCCTAGTTAAGCGGGCCTTATCCTCTTTTGTATCTTTACACATTAGCTCCATATCAAGGGCTGCTGCTTGTTCTAGCTCCGGAATATTAATAAAATATTTTTCTAGGGCTTTATAGTCTGCTTCTGTATTTATTTGGAGTTTTAAGTATATATCCATTGCGCCCCTAATTGTTTTAAATACTTCCCCTAATTCCTTTTCTGATGTATCTATTAATTCTTCAGGGTTATTTTTTTGTAGCTTAATATCTGACATTTTATAGTTATTAAAATTCATATCGTGATAATAATTGGCTGATAAAATTCCAGTTTCACCCTCTGGTGTGACAAATATCTTGCTTGAGGAAATGTCATATTTATTTATCTCATTTCCTTCTTTATCGACGATATGAAGAAGAAAGCCATTCCCTTCAATATTTTCTTTATCTTCTACAATATAAGCGATTTTTCCATCCTCAACAAACTTTGCATCGTAGACATATTCTTCCGTGAGAATTTTCACATCCTCCATTCTCTCTATATCTGGATAATAGTACAATCCAAATGCCGACAAGCCTGCCTGTAGTATTGATCTTTTATAGGCATCTCTAAATCTTCCTCCTACAAGCTCTTTTATCATATTGCCTTCCTTATCAACGATAATAGTTCTATATTCAGGAGCCCCACCATATTTTAATTTAGATTCATCTATTTCCTGTAGGGTTGCAAAATAATAATTCTCGTCAAGTTTACCCTTATAATATAAGTTTTCCTTGGTTTCATATGCTTCTACAAGCTTTTCAGAATCTATATAATAAATACTACTATTTACAAGGTTCATACCCTCTGTATATATTTTTTTTCCATCATATGACCAGTTAAAGTATGTCACTCCATCCCTTTCAATATCTTCAAAAAGTAATCTCTCTTCATCTAGGTCATATACAATTAATTTCCTGCCACTAAGAAACGCCACTTGATTCCCCTCATTATTCCATTTTACTGAGGATATAAAATCAATATGTGGAGATATCCCTTTAGCTACTTTTTTATCTAGATCAACTTTATATAGATTTACCTTTCTTTCGGATTTTCCCTTAATAATCAATCCCTCATTGCTGGAACTAAGCCGCCATCTTGCAATATCAGTCAATCCATCGGATACCAGTTCCATGGCAAATATGGTTTTACCATCCTTTGGAACTGTTAAGGGTATCATCCTGTTCTTTTTCAAATTCATATTAGCTAAAGTATCATAAACTTCCTTGTATATACCTGGTTTCATATCATCTTGAATAAATCGGTCCATTCCTTCTGTTTGTATTTCATTATTAACTGATTTTGTGCCATCTAATGTATCTTCAACTTCTGTATTCTTTTTATTATCATCTTCTTCAACCACATATAGCTTATTATCCTCTATATCCCCTGGGCGACATCCATAAAAAATTAGAAATAGTAAATTCAGAATAACTAAAGCACCTAACATCAATCTCCTATTCTTCTTCAATTTATCACCTTCCCTCTATTACAATCTATCATCCTTTCTTTTCAAAGGTTTTTCTAACTTGTAACAGACTTGTAAAATATAATATTTACTGTAGTTCCCCTTCCCTTAGTGCTATCAATATCTATTTTTCCTCCATGCACCTTTATAATTTCATTACACAGCGATAGACCTAGTCCCGCACCTCCACTTTTTCTACTTCTAGACCTGTCAACTCTATAATAGGGCTGGATCACTTTCCTTATATGTTTAGTATCCATTCCTATACCTGTATCCTTAACAAAAATCATGTCATAATCACTATTCGACTCTATTCCTATGATGATTTCATCTCCAGCCTTTGAAGCATTTATGGCATTATCAAGTAAATTTATTATCATTCCTTTAAATAAATCCCTATTAATTTTTCTTTTTATATTTTCACCTATTATCTTAATATTCATATTCCTTGACTCAGCTTTTCCAGCTAGGACTTTCTCTACATCCTCTAATACTACTTTTAAATCCTCTTCCTTCATATCAAATGTATCTTTCCTAAGTAAAATTAGATTCATCAACTGATTGACCATTTTGATCATTCTGTTACCTTCCATATTTATGAAGCTTAAAGCTCTATAGAATACTTTTTCATCATATTTAATATTCATAAGGGTATCGGAGTAACCTATTATTGAAGTAAGGGGAGTACGTAGTTCGTGGGTAAGATTATCAATAAATTTTTGCTTTCTTTCGGCTTCCTCTCTGAGTTCATTAACTTTCTTTTCTATTTCATCGGCCATTATATTAAACTGTACTCCAAGCTGACCTATCTCGTCGTTATCATTTATCCTTAATCTATCGTGATAATTCCCAGAGGCTATTTCTCTAGAAGCCATTTTAAGATTCGCAATGGGTCTTATTATAATCTTACCCATGGCCCTTGTAACTATGGCTACTATTATAAGACCTACCATACCTACAGTAGTGAAAAATCTATACTGATCTTGTCTTTGCACATCTATATCAGAGATATCCTGTAGAAATGTTAATATAAGCTTTTCTTCTTCTATCACTATATAATCAGTAATTAGCAAATAATGCTTATTATCTATCCATTTCAATATGTAATTCTTTTTCCCCTTTACAGCCTCCATTAATCCATCCTGTATTAAATCCTGCTTAATGGATATTGTAGAGGATTTTAAGGCTAATTGTTGATTAAATATTGCTATATCAGTATTTTCTAATTTAAACATATCTATCAACCTGCTGCTGTATCTTTCGATATTCATTTTTTTATTCCCTAGCTGCTGATTTATTCTTATATACAAGGTGGCTGTATCATTGATATTTTCTTCTTCTCTCAATGCCTGTCTTATTTCATTTCTTAAGGATCTATGATAATTATTTTCAGTGATTATTACACCTATAACCCCTAAAGAAATTATGTATATGCTTATTGTTAGTATAAATATCTTCCACCTAAATTTAATTCTAATCTTCAAGCCTATACCCCACCTTATAAACCGTCTTGATTCTCTCAGTACATAGCTTACTCCTAAGTCTCTGTATGTGAATGTCAACCGTCCTAGTGCTTCCCTCAAAGTCATAATCCCAAACCAGCTGTAATAGTTTTTCCCTCGATAATGCCAATCCCTTATGCTCTAACAGTACTGTTAGTAGATCAAACTCTTTAAATGTTAAATCTATTTCATTTCCAGATTTTAATACCTTTCTTTGATCCATAAAAACTTCAACATCATCAAAGCTTCTTTTATTAGCTTGCTTTCCTATTCTTCTAAGGAGAGCATTTATCCTAGCTAATAGTTCTATTCCCTCAAAGGGTTTAGTTATATAATCATCGGCCCCTAGATTTAGTCCCATAACCCTATCCTCTAATCCATCCTTAGCAGTAACTAATATAACCGGAATATCCTTCTTTATTATCCTAGGCAGCAGCTCATAACCATCAAGCTCAGGAAGCATAATATCTAATAAAACTAGATCAATATGATTCCTTCCCAATATATGTACGGCCTCTTTACCATCAAAGGCTTGATATGTATTGTAGCCTACCATGGAAAGATTTAGTTTTATAAATTCTGAAATGGCTTCTTCATCTTCCACAATTAAAATGTTTATCATAATATAGACCCTCTTCTTTTTCTAGAATTCTATTTCATGGTATAGATTTCTACTTCAGTATATCAATCATGGTAAAGGTAGACAATATTCTTAACATAAAAATAAGCCAGTTCAGGTTTCTTCTGGCTTATTTTCTGTAAACATAATAAATTTTTATGGCTTTACCTTATATATCATCTGTTCCTTATATCCAGTGATTACTCTAATATATCCCCCTAGCATTTGATCTATATGGGTATCACCCGTATCTATAAGAAAAGGCTTACCTTGCAATTTACTTATTTTCTCCTTCGTTGCAGCTACAATAATATTCTTTTTACCCACAAGCTTTATAACCTCAGGACTGATCTGCTGATTGCCCCGCCCAAATAAATAGCCTTGGCCACCTATGGGGGTTATCACTAATTTACTTGGCCTATTTGAAATATGTTTTAATAATTCCTTCTCTGTAACATCTAATCCAACAATTTTCTTGTTAAATACAATATCTACACCTAAAAGTGTATATGGAAGCTTTAGATTTTCCATAATAGGTCTTGTTGTAGATCCCGGTCCAATTATATAAAGTACATCTTCCTTCATATTATCGATAACATCTAATGCAATAACATTTTGTGTAGCTTTTTCACTTAATGGGGTGCCTGCTTTGCGATTTTGCATATATTTTTTTTCAAAGGGTATATTTAGATATCCATACAGCCTTGTTTTAACACTTCCCCTTCTATAGGCCTCCTCATCTATATCTATAACCTCTACTTCACTTACTAATTTAACCCTTTCAGTAAGATATAGCTTTGCTAATTCCCCAGCCTTTAAGGGACTTTGGGCATAAACAGGGGAATGAATCTTTACCCCTGCCGGTATACCTATCACAACTACTTTCTGCCCAACTGCATTATAAATATCCCTAGCAGTTCCATCGCCTCCTGCGAAGAGAATTAAATCCACCTCTTCCCTTAGCATTTTTTTTGCCCCATTAATGGTATCCTGTGAAGTTGTATATCTATTTTCCATATTCCCAATTACCCTTACTTTAAAACCACATTCCCTAGCTTGATTTTCTCCCATATCACCGGAATAGGTAATAATCTCTATTTCATCCCTGATTTCCTTAAGGGCTTCAAGTGCTTTTTTAGCTCTTTCTGGGGCCCTGGGAAGGGCACCAAGCTCTAAGGCTCTCTCAGCTACGCCATCGGTACCCTTCAAACCAACTCTTCCACCCATTCCTGCAATTGGATTTATAATCAGCCCCATTTTTTTCACTTCTATCACCCTTTATAATTATTAAATACAACTATTTAAGATAAACCTTTAGCTCCCTAGAGAAGAGACATGTGGCTTCTCCATCATCCAACTTACTTAATCAACGGCGGATTTCTTTAAATAACTCCTCCAAGTAATAGCCCATTCATTAGGATCATCCATTCCTGATTCATCGACCTGGTGGCATACACTTCTATGGGGTGCAGTTTTTATTATTTCTGGATTTTCATAGGCTTCCTTGAATACATGCTTTAATGTCTCAATATATTCATCAAGGTCTTCCCTGGATGGAGTTTCAGTTGGTTCTAAGGTCATAGGCTCGGGAATATAGTATGGATGGTGACTAGTCCAGTAATGCATTCCAAAGTCCATCATCCTACGTTGAATATCCCCCGATGTGATGCCTGTATCCTGTGTCAATTTCTCTATAGTATATCTAACCTGTTCTATACGTTGCTTACCCTTAATGTATGGGGCATCTACACATTCAATTTCCATAAGTTTTTTAAATAAGTAATTATTATTAAGTACCGCAACCTTAGCAACTTCATATAGTCCTTCTGCTCCCATACTCATAATCCAAGAATATGCCTTTAAGATAACAGGTGCAACGCCATTAAATAATCTAACCTTACCAATACTAAATGGATTATTTGTTATCCCATAGTTCAAGAAATACTTACTGCCATCATAATCGATTAATGGAGCAGGAAGGTATCTTTCTAATTCCTTAGTAACTCCTGTTGCTCCCGTTGCGGGGCCACCACAGCCATGGGGAGTTGAGAAGGTCTTATGCAGATTGAAGAAGCACATATCAAATCCAGCTTCCTTTGCCCTAGTTACGCCCAATAACCCATTTGCATTTGCTTGGTCATATCCGCATAGTCCTCCAAATCTATGAACCAAATCTGTAAATTCCTGTACCCTTGGATTGTATACCCCAGTGTCCTCAGGATTTGCTACGATAAAGGCAGCCGTTCTTTCGCTTACAGCCTCCTTAAATGCTTCAAAATCCGGATATCCATTTTCATCGGGATGTATATATATGATTTTATAGCCTTTAACAGCCGGAGCCGCTGCATCGGAAGGATGGGAATATATGGTTGTAATTATCTCGTCTCTTTTATCAGCTTCTCCTCTTTCTTCAAAGTAAGCCCTTGCTATGGAGGCAATAGTTAGAACCCCTTGGCTTCCACCACTTGGTTGGAATGTAAATCTCTCCATACCAGATATTTCTCTCATATAAAGATCCGTCTTGTATATAATCTCTAATATTCCTTGAACTGTACTCTCATCCTGTAGTGGATGTACTTCGGTTATCCCAGGTAGTTTAGCTAATAGCTCATTTACCTTTGGACTGTATTTTACTGTACAAGTTCCTTGCCCGATTTCTATATTAACATCGGCCCCTAGGGTTTCCTGTGATAATCGCATATAATGCCTTAATACCCTTGGTTGAGATATTTCAGGAAGCTTAGCCCCTGTCTTTCTTCTCATATGCTCTGGTATTCTAGATACTCCATCGCCAACAGCCTCAGCGATCTCTTCTTCAGCCTGGGGAACTAATACGCCCCGTTCACCCTTTTTACTTAATTCAAATATGATTGGCTCATCCCACTTGGCCTGATGAAAATTTCTTACTTTAAAATCTCTATTAATTCTTTTCATCTAAATCCTTCCTTTCTATACCTAGCTTAGATACTCAAAACTTCTTCTATTGACGTAACCAATCTATCGATATCGGTCTTTGCATGGATTTCAGTTACACAATACAAAGCACTTTGTCCAAGCTCCGGAAAATCTACTGATAAATCCTTACCACCGAAAACTCCTTTTTCCATTAAAAGTCTATTGATTTCTTTCACTGTCTTGTTTGTTCCATTAAAGTCAACAACAAATTCCTTAAAACTTGTGCCGTTGAATAATGATCCCTTGACACCCTTTATTTCATTTAATCTTTTTATAGCATATTGGGATTTTTGCATTATTGTTTGACCTAATTCCTCCATACCCTTTGATCCCATTGTTGCTAAATAAACACCCGCTGTGATTCCCCATAAAGCCGATTGTGTACCAACATATTCCTTGCCATGCTCTCTATGATGTCCAAAGGATGTTCTATCATAGGCAACGTCACCGAATCCATATTCTCCCTCAACACTTGTAGGTGCAATCCCAAAAATACGAGAAGGAAACTCCATCACATACTTTTCTTCGTCACGGGTAGCCATAAAGCCAGATTGTCCCCCGCCATAGTTCATATGCATACCTAAGGGCTGTAAATCCCCACATATTATATCTACTCCATATTGAGCTGGTGGAGCTAATACTCCCAATGAACTCGGGTCAACTCCTACTACACTTATCGCTCCAGCTTCATGGGCCATATCCGATATCTCTTGACCATTTTCTTCTATAAATCCTAGAAAGGAAGGATTCTCGAAATATACTGCCCCAGTTTTATCAGAAAGCTTATTCTTTAAATCTGCCAAATCTAATTGTCCAGTTTCCCTGTTATAATCAACCTCTATCAAAGTAATATCTGGTCCACAATAGTTCTTCATTATTAAGAATTTCTCTCTATCCATGGTTTTTGGAACCAAGGCTTCTTTTCTTCCTGTAATTCTAGATGCCATTCTTACAGAAGTAGCCGCTGCCTGGGGCCAATCCATAGTTGGAACATTTACTACATCCATATCAACTAACTCAGCAACTAAGCTTTGGTATTCAAATAGGGCTTGGAATCTTCCAAAATCATTATAGGCCTCTCCCCCATAGGCTGTTAGAAATTCTCCCCTTGAGTTTATTTCATCACATATAGCGGGAACATAATGCTGCCAGCATCCCGCTCCTAGAAAGTTGAGATTTTCCTTGCAAGTTTTATTCTTAGATAGTAATCCTTCAACGTGTCTCTTTAGCTCATATTCAGACCTAAAGGCCTTTGGCAAATTCATGTTTTCCTTAAGTTTTATTGCCTCTGGAACTTCTTCGTGAAGATCCTCTAAACAATTTAATCCCAGTTCCTTTAACATCTCCTGCTGTACCTCTGGTACAGAGTTTGGGATATATGGATGATTTTTGAATCCATTTATAGTCATAAATTTTCCCTCCTATTTTAACCTAGATTATTATGCTATTCCTCCACCATCTACAACTAAAGCCGATCCAGTAACCCAGCTTGAAAGTTCACTTGCAAGGAATAGTACTGCATTTGCAATATCCTCTGGCATACCAATTCTTTTTAATGGTCTATCTGTGCCACATTCCTCTAGATACTTATCCCTAGATTTTTCATCTACTACGATTCCCGTTTGTACTCCTTCATCCCTAAGCATTGCTGTATCTGTATCACCTGGGTTGACACTGTTCACACGAATATTTTGTGGGCCATGATCTATAGCCATGGCACGGGTTAAATTAACAATACCACCCTTTACTGCACAATAGGCAGCCGCCTCATCTCCACCCTTTAATCCCCAGCCAGAGCCGGTATTGATTATACTTCCTCCACCGCCCTCAGCCATTACAGGGATAACAAATTTAGATAATAGGAAGGTTCCCTTTAGCCCTACATCTAAAACAAAATCCCATTCCTTTTCCTCTAAATCCACAACGGTTTTTCTAACTGTTACTCCGGCATTATTAAACAAGATATCTATACGTCCAAATTTCTCTTTTATAGCATGTACTGTGGCTTCTACTTCTTTAATTGAGGTGACATCACATTTATAAAACTTCGCAACTCTTCCCTCCTGTGTAATTTTTTCAGCCTCTTCGTCTCCACTTGGGCTTACATCAAGCATTGCCACAACAGCTCCATATGCTGATAAAAGCTGAGATACACCTAATCCAATACCCGATGCTGCCCCTGTAATCACCGCAACCTTACCCTCTAAAGATAGAAAATCCTTTTTTTGTAACATCTCAAATCCCCCTAACTATATTTAAAGTCATCATTATATTTAAAAGTTCTTTGTAACTGACAAGCACCTCCCCTTTATTCTATATTACTAATCTTTTTTCTTCTTACTTTATCTATTAAGCATTTTTCGTGCCAAATAAATCAACTTTATAATAATAATTTGATTTTTCTTTAAATTCCTGTGTTTTCAATATCTATATCTGTTACTTATATGAAAACTTACAACCTAATCACATGAAATATCTTAATAACTTTTGAAGAATCTAAATTTTCTAAAAAACATTTGCCACTATTGTCATTTTATTTGTCAGTTTGGACATATTGTTTTATAATTATTAGTGAGAATATTTTTACTTTTTTGTATTTAATTCTTTATAGCTGTAAAATAATCTATTTTGAGGTGTTTTATATGATTTTGCTTCAAGAGTTCAAAGAGGATTTACAAACAGTGATTAGTACAATAAGTAGCATTATAAATGTTGATGCCGCTGTCTTTGACATACAAAGTCAATTGGTAACAAGCACCGAATCCTATCTACATCACAAGGGTAAAACTGTACATGCCCCTTCAATAAAAGAGGTTCTTATAAATGACAATGTCTTAGTTAATAAGCCAGGCTATATGAAATCCTGTATTGGCTGTAGATTTAGGGAGCATTGTCCAGCAACTATAGAAATCCTAAACAGCATTAAGCTGGATGATGAACCAATTGGAGTCATTACTTTGACTTCTTTTTCAAAGGAAGGCCACGATAGGATAACAAAGAATACGAATGTCTACATTGAAATCCTAAATATTGTCACGGATTTGATCTCTAATATTGTATTCCAAAAGCATAAAAGGAACGAATTTAAAAACCTAGAGAAAACCCTTCAGGGAGTTTTGGATTTATCGGTGGATGCTTTACTAACTATTGATAGTAGTGGCATAGTGACCCATATGAACCCTCCGGCCTTCAATCTATTTTCATTTTGTAATTTCTACACAAAATCTATCTTTCAACTGCTTCCCCATAAAATGATTGATAGGATATTAGCTGGAGAAGCTATGGCAAATAAGCGTGTGAAAATTGACAACTTTTATGCTAACGTATCTACCATTCCCATTAAAAATGGCAGTGAAATTTCAGGAGCTGTAATACATATAAGTCAAAAGAAATTGACCCTTTTAAACAAAAAAAATATTGATGATAAGCCAAAAATATCCTTGGACATCATAAAGGGAAATAGTAAAACAATGCAAGACCTAAAATCTAAGGTTAAAAAAATCGCAAATAGTTCTTCCACTGTGTTAATAACTGGTGAAACTGGTACGGGTAAAGGTCTTCTGGCTAAAGCTATCCATCATATAAGCAATCGTTCAAAGAGTCCCTTTATTTCAGTTAATTGTGCCAGCATACCCGAAACCCTTTTTGAAAGTGAACTGTTTGGTTATGAGGAAGGGGCTTTTACCGGTGCCAAAAAAGGCGGAAAACCCGGACGCTTTGAACTGGCTTCAGGAGGCACTCTATTTTTAGATGAAATAGGGGAAATGCCTATGGCCATGCAGGCTAAGCTTTTAGGGGTGCTACAGGAAAATTTAATAGAAAGAGTTGGAGGAATCACCTCTATTCCAATAGATGTTAGGATCATAGCTGCGACTAATAAAGATATTGAAGAAATGGTACAGAAAAAAGAATTTCGATCCGACCTTTTTTATCGATTAAATGTTATTCCTATAGATTTACCTCCCTTAAAATTAAGAAAAAGTGATATTGAAACTTTGGCTAAAGAATTTTTAAATCAATATAATTCAAAGCTTGGAAAAAAAATTATCAAATTCTCCAATGAGGTACTGTCCCTATTTATGTCCCATGATTGGCCGGGGAATATTAGGGAGCTTGAAAACATAGTGGAATACTGCGTTAACATTGAGGAAACCAAGGTTATAAATCTACACAGCCTTCCGGAGAGATTTTTGAAAAATAAAAGGGGAAATGCACATAAAATCAAAGCCAAGGTGCAAAATACAGAGCTTGAAGCAATCATAGCTGCCCTAGATAAACACGGCTGGGATGTTCAAGGAAAAACCCTAGCTGCCAAGGAGCTAGGCATCGGTCTTAGAACCTTATATAGAAAGCTCAAAAATTATAATTGTTAAAGTTCAAAAATTCATTTATTAATTCATTTTGATTAATGAATGATATCTCATCTGGAAAATCATTATCCCTTGAGCAGGCAGCCATAGTGTAATTGCAGTCTATATCAAACTCTTTAAAATAAAGCCTTTTATTTAGCCCTACATCGATAGCTTTACAATTATCATCGGAGGTAATATCAATTGTAAATGCTTTTAATGGCAAAGCTAATCCTCGCCCATCGGCTTTTATATAGCTTTCTTTTAGTGTCCATATCCTATAAAAATTCTTAAGTCTAACAGCTTCATCACTATCAAGGATGAAGCTTGTTTCTTTTTGAGAAAAAAATCTATGGGCTATGTCCTTAAATTCTATGGACTGTATTTCTTCTATGTCTATTCCAATAGCTATATCACTTATAGCACATATAACCCAATGACCTGAGTGGGATATATTAAAATTAAAGTTAAGATCATTTTCCAAGTAGGGCTTTCCATTTTTTCCCCTTTTAAATATTATTGAATTGTTTTGTAAGCCTAGTTTTTTAATAATGATTAGCCTAATTAATACCTCTGCCAACATCAATCTGTATTTATCATCAATAAAGTAGGCTTTAGTTATTCTCCCTTTTCTGTCATCATCTAAATTACTTAAAACATTTTTAAATATACATTCATCTATATCCCCAGTAATTTTAACACCATAAATCTCCATCTTAGCTTAACCTCGACCTTCTTTAACCTCAATTTTTCTCCATTATATCTATAAGGTCTTCAATGAATTTTTTCTCCTGCTGTTTAATACTATCCAAAGCTTTGATTATTTTTGAGACGTTTTTGTTATCATTTGATAGATAATACTTTAAAAATACATTTAGCATAACCACCGCATCTTCTTCTATAGCCCTTATCCTATCTAAAAGGTTATTTGATTCATCTATGATTTTATTTTCTATCAAATACTCTACCCTATGCCGCATCAAGGTTTTGTGGTCTTTCAAGAAGCTAAAAATCCTTAAGTCCTTATAGACCTTGTTGTCATCCTCCATTAGCTTGTTTAAATATCTCTTAAGCATTTCATAGCAATCCATACCATAATATTCCTTGTAGCAATCCTCAAGTTCACCGAAATATAATAAAGTGGATAAGCTATACATACGTCCATAGCTTTTCTCAGGTAGTAAATATTCCTTTAAAAATCCTATAAACAATTCCTTATCAAATCTATAATCGCACTCCTGCAATTCTATTGCATGTATTATGCTAACCTCCCTTTGAAAGGTCTTATGGGGACTAAACTTACCTTTAAATAATTCGTCCACATTATTAAAAGCCCTTTCAACCTCATCAAAATCCACCTTCATAAAAGAAAATTTTGAAACATTAAAGTGATCGGCTATATAAAATTTCTTTTCCCTTAGATCATATCCGTAAATTAAGCTTTGATGGATATAATCATTACTTTTATCATCACCACGAAAGCATTGATCTAATAACACATAATTATATATACCTTCATTTATGGATTCTATTAAATACTCTGTAAATGACGGGTATTTGTTTTTTATAAACTTTCGATGATAAGCATATTTGTTTATATATGGGCACATATCCCATGAATTACCTAAATAATATGGAGAATAAGGGTTAACCCCCGGAACAAATTGAAAGTCTGGAGGTTGATCCTCAAACATCTCTACCCCTAAAATCTGAATAAATAGATTGTTAATCCACTTAAAGGACTCTTCGTTATTTTGAATAATAGAAAATAAATATGTGTTTCCTGCCCACGTATTCACAAGAGGCTCCTTTAAGGGCAATATTACAGTATCTTTCATATTAGCCATACGTCAACCTCCTATATATATTTGACTAAGAAAATTAATAAAAAGAAAAGAGAATGACTTCAAGAATTTAGTAAGAAAACTATCTGAAAGATTTGTGAAAAATTCGTAGAACTGATAGGACGTCAGTTCAGCGACCATGAGGCATGGACGCCTCACGGGAGCGTTAGAATTTTTCTCAAAGCTTGAAGATAAAGTTTTCTCTAAATTCTTGTCGGATTGAGCGTTCTTTTTATTAATTTTCAACAGCACACTTTTATAGTGTCATGTAGAATTAAAGCTTTATATCCTAAGTCCTTCTTATAGACTCTAAAAATTCATAAAGAATACTCTTTGTTCCTGTGGCACTGAATAGTTCTTCAAACCTTTCCCTTTGCTCCTCATCTGATACTTTTTTTGTACTAAATACACTGACAAGCATCTCTAAAGCTTGCTTCATCTCATCTATACTAGGCCCTCTTTCTTCTTGTTCAATAACCTCCTGTATACACTCTATCCCTCTATATGGCTCTATTACTCCTTTTCTATACTCATCATTGTTCAAATTGTTATTTTTAGTACAAACTGCAATAGCCATGGCCCTAGTTATGACAGTGTCTTTACCATATTCATAATCGCCGGAGGATACTTCACTCCCTAGACTTCTCATATCTGATTTGTTATCATATGCAAAGGCTTTTATACCAGTCCCACCTTTATCCATCAATGCTTTCAGTATCATATTAGGCCCAATTTCAACAGCCGTATCCACAGCTTGTTTATCCATATATTCTATGGTATCCCACCATCGTACCGGTAAGATGGTTTGAGCCTTTAGATTATCAATAATTTCACTGCTATCCTTATATGGAATAGCCTTTACATTTGCAATAACTGGCCACTTTGGTGCCTTAAAGGAATATTTTTTTAACTCATTATGGAGTCTGTCAGCTGCCCTCTCCATTAGTGGGGTATGAAAGGGGGCACTAACCCTTAGAGGTATTGTCCTTGCTCCCTTATCCTTAAGCACCTTTTCTAATTCTTCTACTGAATTTTTATAGCCACTCACTACAATTTGTGATGGCGAATTGTAGTTTGATATGTATACAGAATGTCCCAATTCCAACATCATCCCACAGGTCTCTTCAACCACTTCTTTAGGTATATCTGAAACCGCAAGCATTTTTCCATTGCCTAGGGCAACGGCCTCCTGCATAAATCTGCCCCTGTCCCTAACGATTTTTACACAATCAAAAAAGCTTATGCTTTCAGCACATGTCAGTGCAGTAAATTCACCAAGACTATGGCCTGCGGTTAAGAAGGGTTTTATACCTATTTCCTTCATATATATTCTAAAAGCGGCAACACTGACTGTAAGGATAGCCGGCTGTGCATTTTCCGTTTTGGTTAGATTCTTCATATCCCCTTCAAAGCACAGCTTCTTAATATCGTATCCTAATGCCTCACTCGCTTCCTCAAAAACCCTTCTAGCCTCTATATGGTTGTCAAAGAGGTTTTTTCCCATTCCAACATATTGGGAACCCTGGCCTGGAAATAATAAAGCAATTTTCTTCACTTTGTCACCCCATAATAAATCTCATATTCTATTTACCATCCTACCATAGGCCATTAAAAGCATCTGGATCAGCCCATATACGAGTACATCTATTACACATCTCAAGATTTTCTTTCTTTAAAAACTCTCTGAATTTTTTCAGCTTATTTCCTTCCCAAATATCCTTAAATGAGGCTTCGTATATATTTCCAATTTTATAGTCTGGAAGATCAACACAGGGATAAACATCCCCTGTTCTACGTATGGTTAGCTCATGCCAAGGGCCTATACATTTTGACTTACCAAAATTCTCATTAATATCTGTAAAATACTTATATACATCAATAAAGTTTGAATAATCTATACCCTCTGCTCTCCATAAATCCTCTAAATCCCTCTTTAACCTAGCGGCATCAATATCAATTGGGTCATCCTCTAAAAAGCCTTCCCAGCCAGAAGCAGATTCACAACCAAGCTCCTTCATCTGAGCTAAATATCCCATTCCCTTTTCCTTGGTAGTGAAATACAAGGGTTGAAAATTTATGGCTATATCCCTTTTCTTTGCCCATGGATTCGTTGATGAATCATATACTATTATCTTCTCTTCTTTAAAACGTTCCCTTAATTCTCTAACAAAATCCTTAACGCTTGCGTAATTGTACTGGGATATTGTCATATTAATTTGTATATAAGGAAACAGCTTCCTTAACCTCTTTTTTTCTTTCATCAAAGCTTCTAGATTTGAACAAATTTCTTGAAAACTACCTTCCTGTCTTATGGAATCATGATATTTCTCTGGTCCATCAATAGAAAGACATAGTCCAATAATGTTATTCAAGATAAAATCAATATTCTCTTTAATTAAAGTTCCATTAGTCAAAAGATAGGTGGTCAACTTTTTACTCCTTAGGTACTGACCTAATTCTACGATGTGTTTATATAATAGTGGCTCTCCCCCTGAAAGAAGAACAGAAATATTTTTATTCTCTACCAATACTTCATCTATAAATCTCTTAAGTACAGTTATTTCCAACTGCTCACTAATAGCTTTTTCTGGTTCCTTTCTAGCCCATCCAGTCTCCCCCCAGACATGGCACATTTTACAACGATAATTACATAATTCCGTTGGTAGTAAAGTAAGCTGCTTTATCTTTGGAGTTAGATTGCGTACATACTCCACAAGCCTTTCATCCCTTAATTCCCCTGGATTTACCCACATAGTTTCACTCACCCTCATTTTTAAATTATATTTTTATATAGGGTTTATCTCTACTTAAATCCCTATAACATACTTTAAAACCCAAAGATTATTCCTATGCCTTTGCTTGTTCGGCTTTATTATTGATAGAGCTTTCAATATAGCTTGTAATATTGTTAATAGTTGAAAATTTCCCATAGCTCAAATCCCTATCATCCCATTCAATCTCAAATTCCATCTCGGCAGCAATCACAACCCTCATAAAGGTTACAGAGTTTAGACCAATAGCCGATAGACTATCATCGGGTCCTAGATTTTCTAACCCCTCATCCTCTCCTATAAATTCCTTTAGCATGTTGACTACTCTTTTTCTGATTTCCTCTGACATTTTAAATACCCCCTTAATTGATAATTTCTATTAATTTTAAAAATAAAACTTCATTAAACACCCTTTCATCCCTTGCAGCTTCAATCAAATTTTGATATGATAATTCAAAAACCTCAGGTTTATATACAGGCATATACATAAACCTAATTAATGGCTTTCTTATCAATTCCCATTTCTCAATAATCCTGTCTAATAACTCAATAATCTCACTCTTATCTTCAAAAATCCTTAAAAGCCTATATTTTTCAAAATTTTTAGCATTGATAACGGCATTCAAGAACTCTATCAAATAATCAATATTCTCCTTTAATTCAATGTTAGACGATGATAGTTTTTTATAGCTTCTTATAAAATCACCTAATACCATCATGCTTGCTTCTACCGTTTCTTTATGGTTAAGCATATTTTCTGCAAATTCTCTTATATATTTCTTTATAGGCATCTGAGCTTTTTCATTTCTTTTATTACCTTCATTGAAGTCAAAAACATAATGTGTAGCAGCTTCCTTACCCTTTAGAAAATTCTCTATATAGCCATAATATGCTTTCTCTACATCAAGGTAGGGAATAACACATTTTTTATAGGACAGATTCTCAAATCTATCATGCTCAATAACGTTAAACAGCTTTTCTTTTTGGTTATATCCGTATATTAGTAATGAATGCTTTATATGCTGCTTTAGATATACATCCCTTCTTATTGACTCATAATATCCATCAACCCAAAGCACCACAGGTCTATCATCTGATATGGCTTCTATAATCTCCAAGATTATTTCCTTAGAGTTATATCTTTCATCGACTTCTATATCCTCTTGTTTGCAGACATGCTTTAAATCATCTTTTGCAAGATACTCAATTACATAGCTATTATTGTTATCATCTTCACTTTTTTGAAATACTATTATGTCCCTTAGTATAAAGGGCATTATATCTCCATTGAAATGATGTACTATGGGAAATAATGAGTTGTAAAAACAGTTTCTGTAAAATATATCATTAAAGGGCTCGAATTTATCTAGGATTTTACTATCCCTTTCATGGGATTTATTATATCCTATGTCATGTACAATTGTTTTCTGCATTTCAAAAGGCTTTATGTTAGTTTGAATACCTTCCTCATTTCCTCCAGATAAATGCTTAGCTAATTTATTAATGGATGGATATTTATAAAGATCCCTAGATGAAAACTCAATATTTAACTTTTCAAGCTCTACCTCTATTCTAATAGCAGATATGGAATTACCACCAAGCTCAAAGAAATCATCATCTATATTTATTTCCTTATGTCCAAGGATTTCTCCCCATATGTTTCCCAGGCATCTTTCCAGCTGTGAGTAATCCTTATTTTTTCTTCCCCTTAGCAAAACATCCTTCTTTTTAGGTTTTTCTATATCCTTTAATGCATCCGACTCTCTCTTTTCATATTTTTCCTTCAATCCTTCATTTACTTTAATTCCAATATCAAATATTGTCTTATCAAAATCACAACCATAATAATTAAAGTCACCTATCATAATCCTATCTTTATCTTTTATATTTTCACCTACAACCTTTTTAAAGGAATCTATAGCCTGTTTAGTTGTAAAGGCTCTAAATATGCTATTATCAATCTCTCCGATGTAGCCTACAGCCATTCCGGTTTCCTTCCATCCTGTCCAATTGATGGTTAGAGTAGGTTTTCCCAATCCATTTCTATAGTAAGAAAATGCATCAAGATAAGAATTAGCAGCTGTATAGTCTCCCTGTCCTGGAGCCCCGGATATTGAAGTAATAGATGAAAATAATATGAAAAAGTCTAATTCATCATTTTTTGTCATATCATCAAGTAGCCATGTTCCCTGTACCTTTGGAAGCAGTACATCCTTAAATACTTCTTCATCTTTATTAATGATAAATCCATCTCCAGGTACCCCTGCACAATGTATGATACCATCGATACCCCCATAGCTTCCTCTAACGTCCTCTAACACCCTTTTAAGTTCATTGGGGTTAGATATATCAGCATTATAGTAGGACACTTTAGCCCCCATAGCTTCAATTTCCACTATGTTTTTTATTTTTCTCGTAATGCTATTTTTTTCACCTTTAAGCTTTAATTGCCACTCCCTAGAATCTGGCAATTTTGTCCTATTAATAAGCACTAGATTCACTTTATGGATAGAAGCTATGTATTTTGATATTTCTGCCCCAATACCTCCCGCTCCACCTGTTATGATATACACGCCTCCATCTTTAATCCCCAATCCCTTAATATCAACTTTATCTATATCTACATCAATTAATTGTTCCACATATCTTGTATTATTACGGTATGCTATCTGATAAGGTCTATCCCCTAACCATATCTCTTTAATGATTTGCTCCAAATCCGTACAAGCATCTATATCTACCTGCTTGCAGCTTAAATTTTTATTCTCAAAGCCTATCACTTTGCCAAGACCCATTAATGTCCCATTCTCAGGATTAAACCTTTCTTCTTTTCCCGTCACCCTATTTACATAATCAGAAATTATTGTTATATCTATCTTTTCCTTCAAGTTAACATTACCAATGGCTTTTACTAAATAAAACAGACTGTAGACCCCTATCCTCTGGGTATGCTGAAAATCTTCCCAGCTTTCTATTTCCTGAGTAGTTTTGATAGAAGCCATATGTATTATTTTCCTTATATCTCTATTCTTAAGCTCCTTAATAAGCTTTATATAGCTCTCATAACTATCATCTATGCTATAGCTATTATCATTAATTTTTTTATATTCCCTGTCCATGCTAATCTCTATGGTATCTATTCCCTTATACTTAAGCTTTTCAGCTATTTTATTTCCTTTACCTGTACTATCCTTAAAAATTAAGACGAAGCCCTTTTCCTCAATACTTATACTGTCACTAATTGGTTCACATATCCATTCCATTTCATAATAATAGCTGCTATTTTTATGGATTTCATCTTCTTCAATGCCAGGGATATCGAGCCAGCATCTATTTTTTACAAATGGATAGGTAGGAATGCTTATTCTTTGTCTTCTTTCATGTCCATAGAGTCTTTCCCATCCAATATCAGCTCCTTTTATATATGAATCACAGATATCATGTAATACAGCCTTCCTATCCCTCTGTGAATCAATATATTCTTTGATTTTTATATCCACCAGCTTACACATACCCCTATTATTCTTTTCCATAAGTTTATCTTCATTTTGTCTATTAGTAACATTAAAGCTTGTATAGCATAAATCCTGTAATTCAATCTCTTTAAAACCATTAAGTCTAATATCCCTTAGCAATGAAAGTAATTCTTCCTTATCCTTTGCCAATAAAGCTACTCTATAGCTGTAATGCCCTCTTCCAGTATTTGCTGTATAGCACAAATCTTTAAAATTTATATCATCATATGTACTTAAATAATCACAGTATCTACCTATCAAGCTCTGGAGTGCCATTTTGCTTTTAGCTGAAATAGTTAGTATCTCAAAGCTCTTAAAGTCTTCTTTTTTGACGTTTCTAATTATAGGTGACTCTTCAAGTACTATATGACAATTGGTACCGCTCAATCCAAAGGCACTTACTCCACAACGTCTTTTCTCCCTATTTGAATTCCATTTTCTCAATTTATCATTAACATATACAGGGGAGTCAACAAATGGGATTTTTCTATTTGGTCTTTTAAAATGTAGTGTCGGGAATAATTCCTTATATTTTAAAGATAGTATTGCCTTTACCAGGCCTACTGCTCCAGCGGTATTATCTAAATGTCCAATATTGCTTTTTACTGACCCAACTGCACAAAATTGCTTTTTATCGGTGTATCTCCTAAATGCCCTTGTTATACCTTCGATTTCTATAGGATCTCCAAGCTTAGTTCCTGTGCCATGGGCTTCTATATAGGATATTGTCTCCGGATTAATACCCGCCCTGTTCCACGCATCTACAATAACTTCCTCCTGGGCCCTAGCATTTGGTGCCGTTAGACCGATTGAACTGCCATCCTGATTTATGGCACTGGACTTAATAACTCCATATATATTGTCCCTATCCTTTAAAGCTCGTGTTAAGGGCTTTAGTAGTATTACAACTACACCTTCCCCAGCACCTGTTCCATCAGAGCTGTCATCAAAGGTTTTTGCCCTTGCCGTAGAGGATTCTATTCCTACCTCATAGTTTCTCACTGGTATTAAATGAAGCTGTATACCTCCTGCTAAAGCTAAATCACATTCACCATTTCTTATGGACTGACAAGCTAGATGAATAGCCACAAGGGAGGATGAGCATGTAGTATCCACCACCATGCTTGGTCCCCTCAAATCCAATATATATGATAGCCTGCTTGCTATAATGGGTCTTGTATTTCCAGGCATAGCCATGGCTGCACAGTCTGGTTCAATTTCACTTATCATTCTTTTATAATCCGGTTCAGAACCAAATCCCAAATATACTCCTGTCTTACTTCCAACAAGCCTTTGTCCTCCATAACCAGCATCTTCAATGGTATTCCATGCGGTTTCAAGGAATAGCCTTTGATTCGGGTCTAATAGGGAAGCCTCCTTAGGGGATATTTTATAAAAATTATAGTCAAACTTATCTATATCTTCGATATAAGCAGCCTCTCCATATTTTATCTTTTTCAAATCTTTTCCTAAAAACTTGAAATATCTATCTACATCGTTCTTTCTAGATAAAGGCATTTCTCCAACGCAGTCGGTACCACTTCTAAGATTGTTCAAGAACTCCTCCATAGTATTAGCCCTAGGGAGCTTCAAGGATATACCTATTATTGCTATATCATTCTTTGATACTTCATCAAGCTTGACTTTTTCAGCTTCTTGATATAAGGCGTTATCTATTTCTGAATCTACACCCCTATTATCTATGTATTTTCCTTGCTTTGATATGGTTGTATATGTGAATAAATCTGTAATAGTGAGTCCAAAGGAATATTGCTTTTCCATCATCCCGTACATCTGCATTAACAGTATGGAATTTCCTCCCACATCAAAGAAATTCTCATTTAGTCCAATACCCTTAGTATGAAGTACCTCCTCCCATATCCTTAGGAGTTTTTCTTCCGTGGAGCTTAGATTTTCCTTAGTTTTAACTTCATTATCAAAGGGATTATTACAATTACTTAGGGCCCTTATATCAACCTTTGAATTAGAAGTCATAGGTATACTATCGATCCTATAAAAATATGCCGGTATCATGTATGAAGGAAGCTTATTACCTAGGTAATCCCTTAATTCCTGGGGTTTAACTTCATGTCTAGGAATTATATAGGCTCCTAGGCTTTTTATGCCCCTTGGGGAATCAATAGGTATAACTACTGCATCTTCAACGGAATCATGTATTTTCAAATGGTACTCTATTTCACCGGGTTCAACTCTAAATCCCCTTATTTTAACTTGCTCATCATACCTTCCTAAAAACTCAATATTTCCATCATCAAGCCATTTTCCAATATCCCCTGTTCTATACATGACATTGTTAGAATCAAAGGGGTCCTTAACAAACCTATCCTCTGATAATTTCCTATTGTTGATATATCCCCTTGCAATACCAGCCCCCGAAATACATATCTCTCCGGGTATCCCAATGGGCATCATCATATCGTCCTTATTAAGTATATATATTCTATAGTTATGAATGGGCTTTCCTATAGGAATATTTATCTCATTATCATCCATACAACATCTATAATAGGAAGCACATACAGTTGCCTCAGTAGGTCCATATGTATTGTATACTCTAGCATAACTACTAAGCTTTGAAATATGCTGAGGTTTAAGCACATCAGCTCCACTCAAAAAAGTATGTACACTTTCCAGCCTTGGTACTTTATTTAACTCGTTTAAAAGAAGGGGCTGACAAGTGACTACACTTATATGATTCCTATTTATTATTTCTATTAGCTTGTTGATATCTAATACATCAAGCTTATCCACAATGACGATACTCCCACCATTAAGTAATGCAGGATATATCTCCTCTACAGAGTGATCAAAGGAGCATGGTGCCTGTTGAAGAACAACGTCATCAGAGGTAAGGCTAAATTCCCTTTGAAAAGCATTAACATAGGCTATAAGATTTCTATGTTCAGCCATAACCCCCTTGGGTTTACCAGTAGAACCTGAAGTATATATGATATACGCCAAATCTTTATTGGAATTAATGTTTTCAAGATTGTCACTGGCACCTGTATATATATTCTCATCATCCATATATATAGTTGTCCCTTTATAATCAAAGCCTGGCAATAATTTTCTTTGGGTCAGCACTACTCCAGCTCCAGAATCCTCCAGTATATAGGATATCCTTTCTAAAGAACACCCATGATCTATTGGGATATATGCTCCCCCAGATTTCAATACTGCCATCATGGCTATGATTGAATAAACTGAACGTTTAACAATAATTCCTACTGTGTCCTCAGCCTTTATACCATTTTGTCTTAATAATCTAGCTAACATATTTGCTTTTGCATTTATCTCCCCATAGGTATATTCTTTGTCATTATAGATTACAGCTACGGCATTAGGATTTTTAAGGGTCTGCTTTTCAAAAAGCCCATGTATAACTTGATTTTCAAAGTTATTTTCTATGGGACTGTTAAATCCATGGAGTATTTGCTTTCTTTCTTCCTTTGAGGTTATGTCTATGTTTGAAAGCATTTCATTATGATCACCTAGTATTTGCAACAGGATTTCCTTAAAATGTCCTGCCATTCTCTCGATGGTATCATCCATGAATTTTTGTGAATTATAGGAGAAATCCAATTCAAGAACATCAAAGCTTGTTATTCCAAGGGTAATATCATAATTTGTTGTTTCATACATGCTGTAGCCTTCAATCTCTATAACTCCTTTATTCCTTATGCTGTCATCAAGGGGGTAGTTCTCCAAAACCACAATAGAATTAAAAATACTATCGCTGCCTTGTATTTCTGAGCAAGCTTTAATATCGACTAAGGGTGTATTTTCATGTTCTTTTCTTTTCTTCAAATCAGAATTTACACTTTTTATCAAATCTATTAATTTATAATTATCCTTAGATAGTATTCTTAGAGGTATTGTATTGATAAATAAACCTACAATTTCCTCCACTCCTTTAATATCAGTTGTTCTTCCCGCCACAGTTGTTCCAAAAACCACATCCCTTGAACTATTATACTTTTGGAGTAATATCCCCCATATGGTGTAAAAAACAGAAGCTAGGGTTATTTCATGACTCCTTATAAAATCATATAAATCCTTGGTTTGTAAGGTGGTCAGTCTTGAAGTGAAGCTTTTCATTACTGCTTCATTAAGATTATTATTGTCATAGGGAAGTGCAGTTCTCCCATGGAACTCCTTTAAATAACCCTTCCAAAAGCTGTTGTTGAGTTTTTCATTTTGGGTTTGTTCCCATTTTATGAATTCCTTATATCTATTTTTCGCAGGCTTAACTAATTGATTATTGTAATGAAAAGCATTGTAGGCATTTATAAATTCCTTTAATATTATTCCATTGCTCCAGCCGTCAAATATAATATGATGCCAAGTCACAACCATTTCCCATTTATTTTCCCTTAATTTATATACATCTACTTTTAATGGTTGAGTCTCAATATCTAACTCCTGCTTCCTATCCCTTTCTTTAATGCTTTTTAGCTCTTTATCACAATCTCCCTTGGATAGATCTGAAAAATCATGCTCATTTATAGGCACTTTAAATTCCCTTAGAATAATTTGAGCTGGCTTTGAAAGCTTTTCCCATCTAAAAACAGTCCTCAGCATTTCGTTTGTTTCTACCACAAAATCCCATGACCTTCTAAGGGTTGTCATACAAATATCCCCCGATAATGATAGGCTCAGTTGCTGACAATAATAACCCCGACCCTTATTTTTTAAATAATGAAAAAGCAACCCCTTTTGTATGGAGGATAACGCCAGTATATCTTCAATATTTTGCTTATCAATTTTTTTCGAATGATCCTTTATCATATTCCTCTCACCCTCCAATGATAAACAACTTTTTATTAATTTTTTAGTCCCTTATCTATGATTGATTTACTAATAATTTTTCCCATTTCCATTTTGATGACCCTATCTGCAATGTCAAAATAACTATCGTCATGGGTTATAGCTATTATGCACTTACCCCTACTGCTGAGCTGAGGTAATAATTCATTGTAAAAGAATTTTCTAAACTCTGGGTCTTGGTCAGCTGCCCATTCATCAAATAGATATACGGATCGGTCCTCAAGATAGCTTATCAAAAGTGCCAATCTTTTTCTTTGACCTGTAGAAAATTTGATGCTGCTGAAAACCCCATTATCTATATGTACTTTGTCATTCATTCCTAGTATCTTTAGGTATCTTTGTATTTCATTACCCCTTAGCCCATCATCAATTCCATATAGCTTTTCAAACAAATGAAAATCACTAAAAATTGCTGAGAAGCTTTGTCGGAGTTCTAAAGAATCTACTTTTTTACCATTGATACTTATCTTTCCATTGTCAGGTGTATATAGGCCAGTAATCAGTTTAGCTAGAGTGGATTTCCCGCTCCCGTTTCCCCCTGTTATAAAGGTAATTTCTCCAGCTTTGAAGACTTCGTTAATAGGCCCAATTGAAAAGCCCTTTCCATTATTTTTTACATATCGATACTCTACTTCTTCCAGCTGTATTGACAAATCCTTCAAACCATTACTATTAGTCACTTGTATCAATTTAGCGTTTTCCATGGAATCCAGCTTATCAGCCATTTCATTAATCCTTCTCCAACTAATTCTTACTTTATATATTTCTGGTATAGCTCCTAAGATACCGTGAACTGGACCTGTCATATATAAAAGAATAAATACATAGGTTCTCAGAGAGTTAAAGTGCAAATCCTTAAACATTATAGGAAATGCAAAGGCTACGGCTCCAATAACAAAGGTGAATAGAAGCTCCCCAATAATATTTACATTTGCAAACTTAAGATCCCCCTGTATCCTTTTATCCTTATAAGCATTACAACTATTTTCCATATCTACCTTAAAATCATTCAGCTTTCCACTGTGTAAGCTAAGCTCTTTAAAGCCTCCTATTAAATCATTAATGAATTTGAAAAATTCGTTTTGTATGTCCCTGGTTTGCTCCCAAAACCTATTTGCGTGTTTTCCAATAAAGTAATATAGGGATGCAGCAAAGAGAATCACAAGTAATGCAACAATCAACCCGTAGAAATTTATGATCCCCATATATACAAAACAACATAATAGCGTTACAAAGCTTGTAGCTCCCGTTATTATTATGTTTGCAAATCTACTGATTATCTCAGTATCATTATTTAAAGCGGCTTGAATTTTTCCATATTCTATTTCTTCAATCTTCTGATATGATGTATGAAGTATTTTGTTAATTAACACCATTCTTTTTTCATATACAATATGATTTGCTATATTAATTAGTCTAGTTCTTACAAGCTTTTGTCCATAGACATATATAACTATGGCAATAGCAAAGTATAGAAACAGCCCACTTTGAAAGCCATGATCTCTGTTTAAGGTTTCATTTACTGTAAAAATAATAACTGCATTACCTAGTCCGCTGGCGACACTTAAAATAATCAAAGTAAATAGGGACTTATCATCCTGCTTTGGAAATAAAATTGTCATTATAAAATACAAGCTAAATACCAAAGCTAGGATAAATATTGATATAACTGCGTAAATAAGGCTTTGGGGAGCCCATACATCTACAAAGCTCCAGTTTAATCCCTCGTATAATATGTCTGGTATACTATATAGGCAATAAGTAAAGGCTGTCATGAATACAATAGCTGCCATAATGCTGATAATATTTCTTCTATTATTTCTTTGAACTCCATTCTTCTTTGTAAATATATCCATGAAATATCTAGAAAAAAAATATAGAATTAAAATTATTATGGGCACAGTGATAAAAACTATTGACGATGACACATTATCAAGACTTTTATACATATCCTTTTTAGGCTTAGGAAGCTTTTTATCACCAATAATATCCACAATTCCCTGACCAATTGTATATGTATTTTCTGAATTAAGGTTAGCTAGTACAGCAACCCCTATTTGATCTTGAGGTCTAAATACTATAAAGGATGAAAAATTAGGATTATTTCCACCATGGGATATCTCACCCGTTCCCTTTTGATGCACTGTCCAGCCCCCAGCATAGGAAGAACCTTCACTACCCGGTGGAACTGAACGATCAGCTTCATGGGATTTTTCAATAAGCCTTTTATCAAGCTTTATTTCATTATTCATATCCAGCTGTATCTTTAACCATTTAGCCATATCCTTTGTATTGGATATGAAATAGCCTGCTGGAGTATTCCCCCTATAGACAGGTGCTTGATATTCTCTAGGCTTTAGAAGACAAAGCTTATATCCCTTTGCCATATTCTCTAAAGGAATATTGTGTCTTGATAAATATGTATTATTGAGACCTAACTTATTCAAAATATTGTACTTAACATATTTTTCAAAGGACTGCCCAGATACTTTTTCAATTACCAAACCCAAAACATCGTAGTTTATGGTTGCATAAAGATACTTTTCACCGGGCTTAAAATCCAACTCTTTATTTACTAAGGTTCTTACGGTTTTTTCAAGGGCCTCATTACTATCATCAATGGGAATATCCCCAATTGTATTAAAGGGTACCCCACTTGTATGATGTAAAAAATGCTTTAGCTTGATGTCAACCGCTTTACCTTCATAATACACTTTAAACCAAGGTAGATACTTTGTTACTGAATCCTCCAGATTCAAAAGCCCCCTTTCCTCAAGCTCAAAAACTGCCAGAGCCGTAAAGGCTTTACTTGTTGACCCAAGCTCAAATAATGTATCAGCTGTAACTGGCTTCTTTTCTTCAATATTAGAAAATCCAAAGCCCTTTTGATATATGGTTCCATCTCCCTTTACAATAACAACAGAGAGTCCTGGTATTTTAGATTCCTTCATATTACTCTTTATAAATTCTTCTATTACTGCTTCCTTGTGTGAATTTATATCATTGAAGGCTGTGGTCACTAAGACTTCATACTGAAATATGAGTAATATGGAAAAAACAATTGAAAGAATTCCTATGAATTTACCTTGTTTCATGGTTTTTGCCCTATATATTCAAAAATTCTATTAACTGCATAGTCCAATCCTCCCGTTGCATCAAGGGACTTCCTTATTTTTGTCGAATTGTTCTTATATTTTTCATTGGTTAGTACTTCATTGACAGCATTCTTTAACTGTTCTGTACCTACTTCATCATTCCCGATATATATACCGATCTTGGCTTCCTCTATCATCCTTCCTCCCATGAATTGATCAAAGGATTGTGGAATTATGACAAAAGGAACCTCCATACATATGGCCTCATATACGCTATTAGTGCCACCATGGCTAACAAAAACATCTGTATACTTTAATATTTCAAGCTGTGGAACATATGATCTGATAATAAAATTATCTGGAATATAGTCTAAATCCTCTACCTTAATCTTATTGCCAATGGATAGAACCACTTGATTTTCTGTATCTCCAAAGGCTTCGATACAATTTCTATAGATATCTAGGGTTTCATTGAATATAGTCCCAAAGGCTATATATATAAGAGGTTTATCACTCAGCTTTTCATATGGAAAATCTACTTCCTCCACCCTAGGGTTTATAGAATATCCTACAAAAACATAGCTATCATCAAAGGCTTCTGAATACAATTGAAATTTCCTTGATGAAAAAATGATATTTAGCTTTTCCTTGCTGCCGAATATATCATTTATAACATTAGCGTCCTCTAGATTATATTTTTTTGACATCATTTTAGATGTTTTATCCATAAGCTTTCTATAGAAGCCTTCTTTCCCCCTATACTTCCTATATATAGCTTCATTGTCAGCTCTAAGTATGGTTTCCATAAATAATTTAGAATCTATATTAGACATCTCATCTATGAATGGATAATGGGTAGTAAGGGAAATACCGGGAATACCCAGCCTCTTAGAAACTTCCTTACCCCAATAGCAAAAAGCATCATGGATGATATAGTCCGGCTTTAAGGCTTCTATCTCATGGATTAACTCATCCATGATTATCCTACTTTTTTCTAAAAGATAGTCGGCAAACATCAAAAATGTATCTATACCATTTCCATCATAGGTTCCAAAGCCAAGTAACCCTCTATAGCTTTTAAATTTAGCTCCCGTTCCTTCTATCTTGTCACGGAACTGGTCGCTGCAATAGTATGTTACCACTTCACCCTTTTCTACAAGCTTTTTTACCAAGCCAATACTACAATTCACATGTCCATGTAAATCTACCCCAAAATATATGACCCTCGACATAACCAACATCCCAACCTTTTTTTATACATTATAAGCATCAAGCAAAAATACTATCTAGCTCATCCTGTGATAAATCAATAGTGTCAAAATCTGAAGAAGTAAAGTCTACTGTTTTCTTTCTGCAACAGTAAATTATTATGCCTTCTATATAATCCTTAAATGTATTCATAAAGCTATCGATATTTTCTTCTTGAAATTCATCCTGGCAATACTTTAATATTACATTTAGCTTTTTATCAATTACATAACAATTAATCTCCAATAGACAGGTTAAGTGATTCAATCTACAGCTATCATCACCTGATTGTTCATTCAATATCTCAATAATTTCTTTATCCAGATTTCCACTAAAATCCCCAAGATAATTGAATCTTATGTATCTCTTTTCTTCCTTAGTAAAAAATCCAGATAAATACTTTAATATACCAAAACCGATTCCGTTATTTGGAATCTTCCTCAACTCCTCCTTTACATGCTTTATATCCTCAGATAAATCCTTATCTTGAATATTTATCTTAAAGGGATATAAGCTTGTAAACCATCCAACGGTACTCGTTATGTCAATTTCCTTAAGTATGTCCTCTCTGCCATGACCTTCAAGCTCAATAACAATATCCTTACTCCTTGAAAATTGACTAATGGTTTTCAAAAGAGCAGTAATTAATAAATCCCTCGTATCGGTATTAAAGGCTTTATTAGCTCCTAACATTAACTTTTCTGTTATATCTTCACTAATTTCAATATCTATAGAACTACTATATCTAAAAGAAGTTTCATCCAAATCATAATCTGTAGGGAATTTAAATCCTCCTTCTACAACTGATTTCCAATATTCAAGCTCCCCATAGGCTTCATTTTCACTGTAATACTTAAGCATCTCAGCCCATTTTTGAAATGAATGGGTTTTTAAGGGAAGCTGTATATCCTCACCCCTAGCAATCTGCTTTAACATAGTATCTATGTCCTGCAATATGATTCTCCATGAAACTCCATCTATTACTAGATGATGTGCCGTCAACAATAGTCTTTTACCATTTTCACCTAGATTAAATAAACATGCTTTAATTAAAATACTATTTTCTAGATCAAAGCTTGCCTTTATCTGACCACCTATGCTTTGCATTTTGTTTGATTGTTCACAGATGGAAAACCCAGATAAATCATATTCCTTAACATTGTAGTGTTTAGATAGGTAATCATTATTATAGTATAGGACTTCGGTTTCTAGGCTATAGTTTATTCTCAATGAATCATGATGCTTTATTAGTTTATTAAGCATAGTTTCGAGACTTCTAACATCAATGTCCTCTTTTATTTTGAGTAGGATGCTTTGATTATAGTGTTCTGGCTTTACGAAGCTCTGTGATAAAAACCAAGCTACTATAGGTGTGGGCTTTATACTTCCCTTACAAGGCTCCTGACTAATGGCAATATCTTGGATTTGTCCAATATATAATGCCATATCTTCAATTATTGGATGGTCTAGTATGTCTTTAACCCTTAGCTTTAATCCTATTTGATTCATTTTTGATGAAATCTGTATAGCCTTTATGGAATCCCCACCAAGATGATAAAAATTATGCTTAAGTGATATCTCTTTAATCTTTAGAATTTCACAAATAATATTTACTAATTTCTCCTCACTTATATTTCCGTATGAAATATAATTTTGTTTCTCAACAGTCTCTGTTTGTGGTGGGGGTAATGATTCCCTATTTACCTTACCATTTGAAGTCAGTGGAATTTCATCCAGCTTAATAAAATATAGGGGTACCATGTAATCCGGTAAATATCTAGAAAGATAGTCCTTTAACTTATCTATTGAAATTTCAGTTTTTTGAACTATATATGCAATGAGATATTTGCCTAGTTCATTATCTTCATTGACTATAACAACGGCATCCTTAATCCCTTCATGGATTACTATATACTTTTCTATTTCCCCTAGTTCAATACGATAGCCCCGTATTTTAACCTGATTGTCTATTCTCCCAATATATTGGATTTCACCGTCACTTGAAAATCTTGCTAAATCACCGGTTCTATACATCCTCTTCCCATTGATAAAAGGATTATCTATAAACTTCCCATTGGTAAGCTTTGGCTTATTGAGATATCCCCTTGCAACGCCCTGCCCTGATATATATATTTCTCCTACAGCATTTTTAGGTAATGGATTAAGGTTTTTATCTAATATATATATCTGCACATTATCTGCGGGGATTCCTATAGGGACTGATTTATCATTATCCTTTTCAAAATCATATCCATGTATCATACAGCCTACCACTGCTTCTGTAGGCCCATATTCATTAAATATTTCAATATCTCCATTGAAGCTTTTATAAATACTTCCTGCAAGACTAACCTTTAAATCCTCTCCTCCAACAATAAACCTTTTTACCGAAGACCTTGTATTGTCCATATCCTTTAGCAGGGATAGATGGGAAGGAGTCAGTTTAATTACAGTTGCTTTATTATCTTTCATTATCCTATATAGCACATACTCATCCCCATCATCCCTGTATACTATGATCTCGTTACCACTTATCAATGGCGTGAAAATCGAGGTTATTGTAAGATCAAATGCTAAAGATGAATACAATGGAAAGACCTCTTTGTCCCTAACATACATTTTTACCGCCCAACAAATGTAATTAACTAGCCCTTGATGCTCTACCATTACACCCTTTGGCATACCTGTGGAGCCCGATGTATAGATTACATATGCTAAATCCTGTGGCTTACTGGGTCTATTTAGATTTGTCTTGTTCCCGCTATATATTGGGGAGTACCTAATATCTATAACTTCTCCCTTAAAATCAATATCCTTACTAAAGGAGAAATTGGTAAGCAAAATATCCACTCCACAATCTTCAAGAATATAATTGATCCTTTCTACTGGATAATTGGGATCAAGGGGTAGATATGCAGCCCCCGCTTTTAAAATCCCGAGTATCCCCACTACAGTCTCTATTGAGTGCTTTGTATATAGTCCTACAACAGACTCTCTTTCTATATTCCTTTGAATCAATACCCTGGCAAGTTGATTTGATTTTTCATTAAGCTCACTATAGGTTAGCCTAGTATCATTAAAGGAAATAGCTGTTTTATCTGGAGTTTTTTCTACCTGCTCTTCAAATAATTTATATATTATTTTATCCATGGGGTAATTTGATTTAGTAGAGTTAAATGTATATAGAAGCTTCCTCTTTTCAGCTTCTCGTATAATGCTTAGCCCACTTACCTTTTCCCCAGGATTTAGTATTGAATTTCTAATGATATGTATTATTTGATAATACATATTTTCTATTTGTGCCTTGGTATAGTCACCATACTTATAATCAAAATCCAGCATTATATTTCCTAAGTCAGACCATTCTCTTATAATCAATTGTAGAGAATAATTTTGTTTGCCATTATACAGCTCTATATTTTCTATAGGTAATCCATTTAATTGAGTATCAAGGCTAGTGTTATAGTAATTGACACAGATATTAAATAAATCGCCGTATCCTTTTTTCTTTAAATTCAGATCCTGTATTAAAAGATCATAGGGATACTTTTGATTGAAATAGCATTTTTTCAGCTTATAATTTACATCTGATATTATGTTTAACAAAGTAGATTTGTCATCTATATTGAATCTAAATGGCATTGTACTTGTAAACATACCAAAAATACTTCTTTCTTTTTTTCCACTTCTATTTAATACCGGTGTTCCTATTACAAGGTCATTATGCTGAGTAATCTTATATAGATATATTAAGAAAATAGAAATAAAAAATGTATTTAATGAGCATTTATGTTTATAAGCAAATTCCTTTATTTCCTTGGACATATTTATATCTAGATCAAAGGACCTTCTATTCCCCTCAATACCATTAGCACTATTACTTAAAGGACTTTGGGGCAGAGTGATAAACTCATTGTTCCAAAACTCCTTATTCTTAGTAAATCTCTTGGATTTTAAATACTCCTGTTCTCTTTGAATATATTCTATATATGAGGTATTGTATTTTTCATCAAGAATCTCTTTGTTTAAAAGCTTCATATATATATTGCATATCTCTTCAGTCATAATATTAATAGACCATCCGTCGGCAATAATATGATGAAATTTTACAAAATACCCACACTCTGCATCTGATATCTTAAATAGGGCAAAGTAAAATAATTCGTTTTTATATAATGAAAATGATTTTCCTATTTCCTTATCTATCCAAATATTAAAGTGTTTTTCACTTTCTTCATAGCAGCTAAAATCAAAAAAATCCAGCTTGTGATTTTTAAATTCATTGATATACTGCTTCACATCTCCATCATTTTCAATTAATTGCAGCCTAACCCCCTGATTCTTTTTAATAAAGATATTAATGGATTCTTCCAAGATATTAAAATCCACT
Organism: Maledivibacter sp.; assembly: GCA_025210375.1. NCBI lineage: Bacteria > Bacillati > Bacillota > Clostridia > Peptostreptococcales > Caminicellaceae > Maledivibacter > Maledivibacter sp. The sequence goes on from JAOASB010000033.1 coordinate 49,045, forward strand.
ATACCCTTTATCCTCACAACTCCACCAATATTATGCATAGATGTGTTGGGATGTATTTTTTCTATATACCATATTCTTTTTTGAGGATGAGTTAAATCATGGTATTCCATGTTATTTTGTAATAGCTTTGACTCATTCATATTGACACCTCGAATAAATAATCTCTATAGAACATATAGATGTTCCAGTTAAGCAGTTAATTTATACACATCAAAAATCCCTAAAAACATCGGATATTTTGAGATGTATAAATTAAGTTTAACTTTCGGAAATCTATACTTATAAATCTAGATTTCAACTTCTATGGCTTAAATGATATTTATTAATTCATCTACCTTTATTGTGGTTAAATCTACTGCCCTCATATCTAGTTGATTAAGCCTTGCTGCATAGCCCACTCCAAGCACCTTCATACCTCCATTTATTGCGGCTTTTACTCCAGCTTCTGCATCTTCAACGACTAAACAGTTTTGTGGCAAAACCTCTATTGCCCTAGCTGCCTTCATGAATACCTCTGGATCAGGCTTGCCTTTGGAAATATTATTACCATCTACTATGGCATCAAAGTATTTCTCTAATTGTATATTTTTTATTATTTTTGCTGCATTTTTACTTGATGAACCAATAGCAATTTTTATACCTTTTTCTTTTAAACCATTAAGTATAGTTATTACGCCGGGCAAAATATCCTTTGGAGTAATTTTATTTATAAATTCTTTATAATAATTATTCTTTATATCCGTCATCTCAAGCTTTTCATTTTGAGAGTATTCTTTATCTGCACTTTTTAATATTATTTCAAGGCTCTCCATTCTGCTGACGCCTCTCAAATGCTCATTAATTTTTCTATCAAAATATATGTCTCTTTCATCGGCCAGCCTTTTCCAAGCCTCAAAATGATAGTTATCAGTGGTTACTATTACTCCATCCAAATCAAATATGACTCCCTTTATCCTCATATATACTCACCCTTGAAGGACTCTCTTATATCAAAGGTTTCACCATTAACCCTTATTGTCATATGGGGGTTCTTTGCCTTTAATAACCTAACATTTATATTTTTTCTATCTATTTCAATCTTAAGTAAATTTCCTCTCCAATATAATTTAAAGGATAACTTCTTCCATTTTTCTGGCAGCCATGGATTAAAGGAAAGTATCCCCTTTTCATCTACTCCCATTCCTCCAAATCCACATATTACAGATTGCCAAGTTCCACCGGCAGAAGCGGCATGTATTCCTTCTCTGGTATTCCCTTGATTATCGGCTAAATCCACCATTACAGATCTTCTTAAATATTTATAGGCCATGGAATGGTCCTTTACTCTCAATCCCATAATCGAGTAAATACTAGGGCTAAGTGATGATCTGTGAAGAGTTCTTTTTTCATAATAATCATAGTTTATTTTTTTGATTTCATCGTTAAATTCTTCATCTAATAAAAACATGAGCATTAGTACATCGGCTTGTTTATTAATTTGTGTTAAACTCCTCTTTAAGCCCTTAGCACCTTCCGGACAAATAGGCATATCATTTTTATCATATTGAGTTATAATGAAATCCTTTAAATTAAAATAACCTTCAAATTGTTCTATTAATTTATCTTCTTTTCTAAAAGGAATATATATTTTCTCCTCTATTTTCTTCCATATGTTGAGTTCATCGTCGAATAGGGATATCCTTAAGCTTATCTCTTTATATACATTACAATAATCCTTTTTGATCCAATCAATTAATTCAAAGGCCTTTCTTATATTCCATCTGGCAAGATAATTTGTATATGTGTTGTTGTCAACTGCCTCATGCCATTCGTCTGGCCCAGTTACTGATTTTATTTCATATCTATCATATTCCTCATTATAATCGCATCGTGATACCCAGAATCTGGCGGTTTCTAGTATAATCTCAACACCATATTTAAGCATAAAATCTATATCATGAGTAATTTTGAAGTAATTATTTATACCATAGGCCACATCGGCAGTAATATGATGTTCATATTTTGCTACATAGCATCTATAGCATGTTCCGTCGGGATCGATTGTCCAATCTGGACATTGTTCATCGCCAGTATCCGCTGACTCCCAAGGATACTTCGCACCTTTGTATCCATTAAGCTTGGCATTTTCCCTTGCTTTATCAATTAAATTGTATCTATATTTTAAAAGAGTTCTTGCTGTATCTGGATTTGTGTATATAAAAAATGGAAGCATAAATAACTCGGTGTCCCAATACACATGACCTCCATACTCCTCCCCATGAAGGAGCTTTGCTCCTAAACTTACTCTATCATCCTTACCATTTGCGGTACTCATCAAATGAAAAATGTTGAACCTCAAAGCTTTATCTACCTCTTCGTCGCCTTCAATATTAACATCAGCTATATCCCACATTTTTTCATATATTTTTATATGTTCACTCAATTCTTTTTGGATTCCATCATTTATAAAAGCTTTTATTTCCCTTTCAACACATTCTTTTATTGAATCTCTGCTTACATCTCTTTCGGTAAAAACCGAAGCATATTTATTAATTTCTATGGTTTTATTTTGAACAACATCAAAATCTACAAATTCAAGGGCTAATTCCCCAAAGGCCGAAAATCTTTTGTTCTTTATAATGTTGTTGTTTTCATTTTTTTGATATACCCTTACACTTGATCCTGTTCCTATATGCAAGTCAAAATCCCTGGTAGCCGATTCTATGTAACACCCCTGGTCATTCATACTAGAGTTTTCAAGGGTATTTAAATGCTTGACTCTAAATCGTGGAAAATCTTTGAAATTCAAGACTGTCCCGTCAACTATGTTTTCCATTTCCATAACTCCACTATAGTTTAAAGGAGTCACATAAAGCTTTATTGCCGCCCTATGAACATTATTTCTACTTAAAAACCTATACCCCTCAATCAATGTCTCCCTACCAAAGGGATCGCGTAATTTGACTCTTTTAACAAGGATTCCTTTTTTCATATCCAGAACTCTTTTAAATTCCAATACCTCACATTCTTCAACGCTTAGCATATTTCTTTCAACATACAATCTTATTCCAAGCCAGTCAGGAGTATTTGCCAGCTCCCTCATAAATGCCTCGGATTTATCAAACACCCCTGCAATATATGTACATGGAAGACTTCTCTTTACACACTCTTCATGGGAACCCCTCGTACACATATATCCATTTGTAAGGGCAAAATTTGTTTCATATACTAGATTAAAATCGGAATTGTATTCTTCCTGCCATATCAACCATCTATCTTCACTTAATAAACTTCTTATATCCTCAGAAAATTGATTTTTCCCCATACTTTTTATTGAAATAGTAGACATATCATACATCTACTCCTTTCATAATTACTTTAATTTATTTAATCCCATTATTAACCCCTATAAAAAGTGTAGAAAAGGGGCTTGCTCAAAGTATAATCCCCTGAGCTTAGACCCCTTAATAAACTACTTACCTATCTTATTTACAACATTTTTTTGTAATTCTTTCATTGTAGGCTCTACATCTGCACCCTTTAATGTAATCCTTGCTTGAGCATCTACAACTAGGTCGTTAACCTCTGAGAAGTTCTCTGTAAAATTTAATCTTGGAATCTCTTTACCGGCTTCTGTAAATAACTTCCATATCCTTTGACCTTTAAAATACTCTACCTCCGCATCAAAAATAGGATCAGAATAGCTTGGTATATATGATGGATATAAACCATAATCAGAGAATCCCTTAATTATTGATTCCTTATCGGTCATAGCAAATTTAACAAATTCTACAGCCGCTTCTTTATTTTCTGATGCCGCTGGCACTACTATATTGGAGCCACCATTAACTGCACCTGTTTTTCCGCCTTCTTCTACTAAAGGTAATTTCATTACAGCCCATTTACCGTCTAAATTATCACATTCGTCCTGTAATGTTCCTGCCCACCAAACCGCATTTACCACTGTAGCTACCTTGCTTTCTTTTGTACAAGTTACTAATCCATCCCAATTGACATTGTCATATGTAATATTTGCATCATACATCTTTTTAACAATTGACATGGCTTTGATTGTAGCTTCATTATCTAATACTGTTTTACCTTCTCCATCAAAATAGAAGGCTCCCAATTGGTTAAGAATTATCCTGAATACTGTATCATTTTTAGATACCGCTAAGGGAAGCATCTTTACACCAATTTTATCTAATTTTTTACCAGCCTCAATGTAATCGTCCCAGGTTTTTATATCCTCTGCCTTTACTCCTGCTTGTTCAAATAAATCTGTTCTATAGAATAATCCGCATGGAGCAGCATCCCAAGGAAAAGCAACTACCTTTCCATTTGAGGTAACCTCAGCCATTTTTACAGGTAAGAAATGCTCTTCCTTTACTACATCTGTCAAATCCACAAATCCATTAGGGAATTTCGCAGAATATAGTGGAACAGCGTCGCCCTCAAGGGATACAACATCGGGCAAGCCTGTACCTGATGCTAATCCAGTTAACATCTTGTCATAGATTTGGCTATTTCCCATATCTTCAAATTGAAAATCTACCTTTGGATGTTCTTTCTTAAAGTTCTCAGCTGCAACTTGAAGAGATTTTAAAGCAACGTCCCAACTCCACACCACAATTGTTCCTGATAGCTCTTCCACTTTACCCTCGCCAGCTTCTGAATTATTATCCGACGAATTACTTTCAGCCCTATTATTATTTGCCGGTTCACCATTTTGTCCACACGCAACTAATGAAAACACCATCATCCCTACAAGTAAAATTGATAATAACTTTTTAAATCTCATTTTTTTTCCCCCTTAACCTTAATATTTAAATTTTAGATAAAAAGCTTTAAAGCTAGTTATCTTAAAAATAAACTTTATTAAGAAATCATATCCCTATCTAACCCTTAACAGACCCACCTAACATGCCAGATATAAATTGCCTTTGGAATATTAGAAATATTATCATAATTGGTATGGTCGCTATTGTTGATCCAAACATAATCACTCCAAAATCTCTTCTTTGAAGTCCTTCCAAAGCTGACAGTGCCACAGGTAAGGTATACTTATCCTTTGTACTTAAGATAATCAATGGCCACATAAAGTTACCCCATTGAGCCATGAAGTTATATATTCCCAATGCCCCTATTGCCGGTCTCATAGTTGGTAATACGATCTTAAAGAATATAGCAAATTCTCCACTTCCATCTATCCTGGCTGCTTCTATTAAGGAATCTGGAAAAGAAATCATATTTTGTCTCATTAAGAAAATTCCAAATGCATTTGCCAACGCTGGTATTATTACAGCTTGATATGAGTTTTGCCAGCCTATGCTATTCATCATTTTGAATAAAGGTATAAGCAATACCTGTAATGGAATCATCAAAGTAATGAGTATTATACTAAAAATTAAGTTTTTCCCCTTAAATTCAAACTTTGCTAGGGCATAACCCGCCATAGAATGTAGTAATAAGGATAAAATCGTATAGGTTATTGTGATAAATATTGAGTTAAATAAAACCTTTGCCACATTAAATCTTTCATTAAAATTTTTATAGTTATTGGCTAGATTAGATCCAAATATCAGCCTTGGCCTTTCAGTAAGGATTTCTTTGTTTGATAATGTGGAAGATACAAACATCATATAGAATGGAAATAATGATGCAAACACTACTACAAATAGCAATGTATAAGTCACTACCTTTACTGTTAACCCTGCATCCCCGGGTTTTTTCTTTGTACTGATCATTAGCTCTCACTCCCTGCTACTTTAAATTGAATTAACGAAAGTACTGCTATTATTGCAACAAGTACATAACTCATGGCTGCTGCATAACCAAATTTCATATATCTGAAGCCTTGATTATACAAGTAATGAGCTACCGTTGTGGTTGCATTATCCGGTCCACCATTTGTTAAAATATAGGCTTCATCAAATAATTGCAATGTTCCAATGGTGGAAGTTATGGCACAAAATAGTATAATAGGTTTCATTAGGGGGAGTGTGATTTTCATAAATGTCTGAAATCTACTGGCCCCATCTATATCACAGGCCTCATATATTTCATAGGGAATTCTTTGAAGTCCTGCTATCATGATTATCATATTATATCCTGTCCATCGCCACGTAATAGCAATCATTATTGAAGCCTTTGCACTTAAAGGTTTATTTAGCCAATCTACTCCTTGAAATCCAATAGCCCTTAAGAAATGATTTATTAATCCATAATCACTATTTAACAGTAATTTAAAAATTAATGCGTATGCAACCAAACCAGTAATAGCCGGCATAAAGATTGATATTCTGAAAAAACCTTTAAGCTTTAAAAACTTTTGATTTAACACAACTGCAAATATTAATGCGAGCATTATCATTATGGGAACTTGTATGATTAAGTACACGAATGTATTTTTTAAAGATGTAATAAATATTTGATCCTTGAATAGCATGGTATAATTCCTCAGTCCAATGAAATTATATTCACCATATTTAAATTCCTTGAAGCTTAAGATGAGTGAATCTATAATAGGATAGATCATGAATACACAAAATATTATCAAGATAGGAGATAGAAAATAATAGGGTGCAGTTTTTTTACTAACCTTTAATTTTTTTAATATATTTAAAATCTTATATAATAAGCTCTCTTTCTTTTTTATATGCTCTTTGCTTTCAATCATTTTTGAAGCCCCTTTTCTAATAAAGATTTTTATAAATTAAGGAGTTTTGTTGAAATCCATTATATTTTAAATATTATTTTTCAATTCAATTTAATAAATATTTGGAAAATTAAAAGCATAATTCTTGCTGCTTCAATAAATATTTTCATTTCGACTCCTTAAGCACCTAGCCTAAGAAGTCAAAATGAAGATCTATGAATGTATTATAAATCTAGGGTCTTACTCAATTCCTTTTCTGAAACTTCTTCCTTTGAAAATGCCTTTAATGCTATTGTAAATTCAAAGGGTTTAAGCTCCAATTTATGCTGTGGAAGCTGTTCCTGTCCCCAGCTTGCACTACCTAGACCATTTTGTTTATGATCTATATTGAATGTTATAAAATCTTTCTTCTTTAAATCAACGGTATGTTTGGCTTTTTCAAAATCCTCTGTTTCATAATAATGGGCACTAAAATTTATTAGTTCTTCACCTACTACTATTAAACCTATTCCTCTTTTATCCGTAAGGGACACCCATTTCACATCACTTCTATTTCCATTTTCCTGGGGATATATATAGGGTGTATATAGGTCTTCAACATGCTTAGAGTAGATACCAAAGGGGCTTGCCTCTTTGCTATCCACATAGTTTTCTCCCTCTCCCCTACCATACCAAGTTGCATTTTCAAAACCTTTATTTATCCTCGTTTTAAAACCAATCCTAGGAATCATATCAGGTGTTTCCCCATAGGGTTGCCCCTTGGTCTTAATTGTGACTACACCATTTCCATCTATCAAATAGCAAATATTACATTTTATTCCCCATGCATAGGCTGGTGGTGCGATCTTAGTTTCTATTTCTACCTTTACGAGGTTATCATGGATTCCATAGTTTATTCTGCAAACCTTTTCCTGAAGCATGTGTAAAAATTTATCTCTCCATACCTTTGCCGCATGCATATCATTGTCTATTGTGGCGCGCCAAAGGTTTAATCTTGGTCCATCAATAAATAAATCTATTCCATTGTACTTCCACTTAGTTATGTTCCCATAAATCTTGTGAAAATCTATTTCAAAATCCCTTCCCCGTATTATGATCTCGTTATTCTCCTCTTCAACCATTAATGGATAGAAGCTGCCACCACTTAGTCTGCTTTTTCCTTCAGTTATTTTAAACTGCTCCCATGCTATTACGTGTCCCACCTCACCCCAGGATACTTTGCTATTTAAAACGAAGGAGATATTTAACCAATAATCATATTGTGAATTTATAATATCTGCTATATCATAATCTAAAATAATTTCTTTTTTGTTTTTACTTGTGAATCCAGAAAGACATTTGCAACCTGATTTTAGGATTATATCTTCCTTTGTGATATTCCATGTTAGAAGACAATGATCCAAGGATAGAAAATCATATAAATTATGTATAAGTAATCTTCCATTTTGTAAATCTAGGGCTTCTACCCTTATAGGCTCAATAACTTTCTTGAATTCAATCAGTCCTGGAGATGGCTTTCTATCCGGCATAACTATGCCATCTATTACAAAATTAGAATTATTAGGTTCATCCCCAAAATCTCCACCATAGGCAAAATATTCATTCCCATTTGAATCCTGTTGTCTTATTCCTTGATCAATCCATTCCCAAATAAATCCCCCTTGAAGTCTGTCATATTTATAGAAAACATCCCAATAATCCTTCAATCCTCCGGGTCCATTACCCATGGCATGGGCATATTCACATACAATATGGGGCTTATCTGTATTTTCAAGCTCCCCAAGCTTAATAAGGTCCTCAACTTTTGTATACATAGTGCTATAAACATCACTTACCTCAGCATTCCTATCTTCTTCATAGTGTACAAGTCTAGTATCATCTATTTCTCTACAAGCTTTAGCCGCCTTTACAAAATTTCTTCCGAAGCCTGCCTCATTACCTAAAGACCACATGATGATGGAAGGATGATTTTTATCTTTATGGACTGTTCTTTCAATGCGATCTACATATGCTTTTTCCCATGCCTCATCATCGCTGATCATATGGATATTTCCTATAAATTCGAACCCATTACATTCTAGGTCAGCCTCGGATATAACATACAAACCAAATTCATCACATAAATCATAAAACATGGGATTATTTGGATAATGGGAAGTTCTTACTGCATTGATATTATGCTTTTTCATCATAACTATATCCTGCTTCATTATCTCATAGGTAACATATCTTCCTAGATCTGGATGATAATCATGTCTATTTACTCCCTTTAGCATAATTGGAACGCCATTAACATTTATAAGACCATTTTTAAGCTCTACTTTTCTAAACCCTACTCTTTGAGAAATTATTTCAATAACTTCTCCTTTGCTATCCTTTAATTCAATAAGTAAAGTATATAAATTAGGCATTTCAGCAGTCCATTTTTTAGGACCTCCGATATCATATCTTACATTTATGGTTTCTTGTTTTTCACTTTCTATATTAATATCAGCTACTTCAGCCTCCATTATCTTACTATTAAAATCATCAAGGAGTTCAAAGCCTAGCCTATATCCCTTAATTCCTTCGGTTTTAGAATTAAATATATCTACCTCTATATCTAGTTTCCCATTTTCATAATTGTCATCAATATCTCCTTTTATGAAGCAATCATATACATGAACAGGTTCTCTTGCTATCAAAGCCACATCCCTAAATATTCCACTTAACCACCACATATCTTGATCTTCAATATAACTTCCATCAGACCATTTATATACTATCACCGTTAAATCATTCTCTGTGTCCTTTATCAAACTGGTGATATCAAATTCAGAATTTAATCTGCTTCCTTGGCTATATCCTGCTTTTGCTCCATTTACCCAAATATGAAAGGCACTATCCACTCCCTCAAACCTTAAAATCACCCTTTTATTTTTCCAACCCTTAGGAATAATAAATTTCCTTTTATATACTCCCGTAGGATTTTTGGTTGGTACATTAGGAGGATCTATGGGAAAGGGATAATGAAAATCCGTATAATGCATTACATCATATCCTTCAAGCTGCCAGTTACTAGGAACAATGATCTTATCCCAATTTTCGATACTATGGTTTTCATCTACGCAATACCTAGGTATTTCTGATGGAGACTCGGCAAAATAAAAGCTCCACATCCCATTTAGTAAAATGTAAGAATCCGATAACCCTCTTTGATAGGTTAAAGCATTATCTTTTTTACTGTAAGGAACAAACCAGCTCCTACTTTTCATTCTATTTCTTTGTAAAACATCGATATTTTCCCAATCATTTCTTACATCAGTAGAAATACACATTCTTCTCACACCTTTCTACAGCTCAACTAAAATACCTATTAGTTAAACCGGTACTAAACCTTTCTAGTCCCATAACAAAAGCTTGGTCTAAAAATTATTTTTTATAATTCAATTTCCCACTGCTCTGTCTGATTATCAACTTAGTAGGTATAAAAATCTTTACTCCTATATCCCTATCACGTAATATTCGTTCCTTAATTATACGTACAGCCATAGTCCCCATTAACTGGGTATTGGCTCGGATAGTACTTAAAGCTGGCATGACAAATTCAGCAGTGGGTATATCATTACAGCTGACTATGGATAAATCCTCCGGCACGTTTATTCCATTCTCTCGTAATGCCTTCAATGCTCCGATAGCCATAGTATCACTTGCAATAAATACCGCTGTAGGCATATCCCCTTGTTTAATTAACTTAAGCATGGATTCGTATCCCTGTTCACATGAATACTGTCCCTCTACACATACATACTTGGAAGAATATTTTTTTTCATTTTTTAAGGTCTTATAATATGTATGTTCTCTTATATCATTAATTTTTAATGGTGAAATTTCATCCAACCCATCCGTATGAAGCTCTTCTCCCGCAATAAAACCTATTCTGTCATGTCCTAAATTTATTAGGTAATAAATTGCCTCTTTAACGGTTTTTTCAAAATCCATTAAAATACAGTCCGCAGCTTCAATCTTGGGATCAAAGTCTACAAAAATAAAATGCTCAACATCTTCTAATAAATTATTAAAATTAATTTTTTCGTATTTAGCTTCGCTACCTAAAACTATTAAACCCTTTAAAGAATATTTTTTTATATTTTTATTTGTCTCCGAATCATAAAACATTTCTATTATATTAAATCCACATTGTTTGCCCTCTTCCTTTATGCCATGTCTTATGGATAAATAATATGGATCATTAAGCTCTTCTCCTTGGGAGTATAATAGTAGAAGTCCTATATCTTGCTTTTGACTCACTCCTCGATTTTTATATTTGTTACGCTCTTTCCTCGTTTTATATTGGAGTTCTTCTGCTATCTCAAGAATTCGTTGCCTCGTTTCATCGGATATTGACAAAGTTTTATCTTGATTTAATGTTCTAGAAACAGTAGCTATAGAAACTCCCGCCATATCTGCAATATCTTTTATTGTAGCCATAATGCACCTCACATCTTTAGTTTTTATAACAAATGCAGTTTTATAATATACAATCCTTTTCTAGGGATTTTAGTATAGACTTTAACTTATATACGTCCAAAATGCTAGAATCCAAAAATCCCTAGAAACATCGGATATTTTGAGATGTATAAATTAAGTTTAACTTTAGGAAATCTATATGCAATCATCAGAGTCAAATTTGAAGTAAAAGAAATTATAAAATTTTAGTAAAAATACAAGGAAATTTTAGTAGTAAAATTTGGTTATATTTTACTACTAAAATTTTTACTTGTCAATCATATAAGAGTATTTATTTGAATAATATTTATATTTAGAATATTGTCACTAGCCTCCTAAACCTTTAAAAATCAATACATATAAAAAAATCCAAGGATGTTTTTTCACCCTTGGATTTTTTTCAAATTCCTATGAATATAGAATAGAATACTTTAATTTTTTTCATCATGTTTTTTGAAAAACAATATAAAAAAACCCGAAAGAATTTTTTCTTTCAGGTTTTAAATAATTAACCGGCGACGACCTACTCTCCCAGGCAGTTGCCCACCAAGTACCATCGGCGCAGAAGGGCTTAACTTCTGTGTTCGATATGGGAACAGGTGTATCCCCTTCGCTATAGCCACCG
>JAOASB010000034.1 GCA_025210375.1 Maledivibacter sp.
GTTATATTTTCACCATCCACGGAATGCGATACATTCCCTGTATTTACAGATACATCTACTATACTCTTTAAATTAGGTATAGTTATAGTCTTACTCTTACTCTGATTCATGTCCTCAGTAAAATTTATGGTCATGGTTTTAGTTACGGGATCAGCATAGCATTGATTAATCGAAAGTCCTTGACTAATTACTATAACGCATAACATCACAACTAAAAACTTACCGAAATTAATATTTTGTAAGCGTCTTAAAAATTTATTTAACATATTCAACCTACCTTGTTTCATAAAAATACCCCCTTTTCCTTCCATTTATCCTGTTTATTAAATCATCATCTATTCCTTTTCTATTTAGTGGATGAATAGTCTTTACTTTATTCAATACATCTTCATCCATGATGTGTGTGTAAATTTGTGTAGAGCTTAAAGATGAATGTCCCAAAAGTTTTTGAATTTCTACAATATCAGCACCACTACTTTTTAATAATGTTGCAAAAGTATGGCGGAGCTTATGGGGACTTAATCCCTTTTTATAAATACCGATTCTTTTTGTTATATTTATAAATAACATATATATACCTTTTTCTGTAAAAGGAGTTCCATATTTATTAAGAAATATTACATCTGTATTTACCTTAGGGACTCTACCTTTTTTAGGTAAATCTTTATTATCACCACTATATATATAAGCTTTTAATGCTTCTAATGCACTATCTGTTAAAACAACTTGTCTCTCTTTTCTTCCCTTGCCATACAACTTAACTATTCCATTTTTGATATTTATTTGGTTCAGCTCTAGATTACATATTTCTGAAAGTCTTGCTCCGGTGCTAAGAAAAACTTGAAATATGGCATAATCTCTTGTTGCATATGTGCTAAAAAATTTAATTCCATATAAGAATTTTTCACATTCTTCCAAGGTCAAGTATATGGGAAGCTTTTTCTCCTCTTTCTGATTTCTAATATTTATCATAGGGCTAAATTTAATATCATAATACTCCTTTGATGATACCAAGTAATTAAAAAACATCCTTAAAGTACTTATTTTTCTATTAATTGTTTTTTCAATATTTCCTGTTCTAACTAAAGTATATATATATTCTTTTATAACACTCTCGTCTTGTGACACATCTTTAATATTTTTGCTTTTATGATTATTTTGTAAAAACTCAAAAAATCTTTCGATTTCTCTTTTATAAGAAGAAATTGTTCCTTTCGTAAGTTTCTTCTCTAAAGATATATGGTACATATAACTTTCTAAGCATTTTTCAGAATTATATTTTATATTATTACAATTAGCCAACGAAATCTCATTATCTGTAAATATCAATGTTAATCAAACCTCTCATTATCACTATACACTTTGAATTTTATAGTTATGTTCTTGTTAAAATTTATAATCATAGGCTGGATTTCAACGGAGCCTTTAATCCATACATGGGGATTTGTTTTTTGTATTGGTTTATCCCCTGATATTTTGTATTGTCCTTCTTCAATATCGAATACAATCAGCTGAAGTGGTCCTGCTAAATAACTTTCCGTCTTAGGGTTTAATCCTGAATCCAAGTTGAATTTATCCATAAGCATATGACAAATTAATTCTTCGCATAGATTTCTATCAATTATTGATACATGATCTATTCTAAATTCATCGTCCATACTAAGTTCAATTGCATCATCACAAATGATTGTGATCTGTTTTTCAATATCCATATTTAACTTTACTATTCTAAATGTTTCTATTCCTATTGCTAAGAACCCAAAAACTAGGATAAACCCTATTAGTAGCTTTAATCCTGCCTTCACTTTAGTAGCCCCTTCCATAGTATCCAGTGTTTATTCCGCTTTTTTTTAAGGTTATAGGAAAGGAAATTTCTTTATCAAACACTGTAACTCTAAATATTTTTGAAACTTCTAAATCTAAAGGTGATCCTAATTTATCTGTATATTCTCCAAACCTTGGATTAATCTTATCTACTTTAATGTCTGAAGTATCGAAGGTTATATATCCCATATATTTGCTGTATGTACTGTATGTAAATCTCCCTTCTTCCTCTGCTTTGTTTACTATTTTGTAGACAGCTATATTCATCATTGTGTACTGAAGTATAATGACAATAAGTATGCCTAGAAAGGCTATTTTAACAAAATATCCTACTATATCGAACAACATCTCATATACCCTTGTCATAGTATTTAAAAATGCTACAACCCATTTTAGTTTGTAGCACCTTTATCCACCTCCTCGTATTTAATTTTTAAAGTATTTATGTGAATAACCATAGTTCCTAATGGGTTTAGCTGAAAACTCCTTATCTCCAGTAAAAGGAATCTTTATCACTATCCTAGGGGTTATAATTATCTCAAATTTATCACGCTTCTGTACTGGAATATTGAGTCCTGGAACGAACTTAATATTTTTAATCTTGTCATGTAAATCATATATAGTCATTAGTTCATTTATTTTCTGGTCAGCTGTCATAACTACAGATCCATATTTATCATATATGGGCATAAACCCTGCATTTTTTTGAGCATATTTTATCATTACTTCTTCAACTTTTTTTATAGTTGTGTACTGATTCCAAAGGGAAGGTACATTTATTGCAATGGAAAACAGGGTTACTGTGATCACCATATTTATTAGAAATTTAGGAATCCTATTCATAATATGTAAGGGCTAGTTTCCTAGCCCTTTTTATCCTCCTTTAAATTTTAATTTGCTACATTCCCATTTGACTTAAAACATTGTTTATAATTCGATCAAAAACTTCTGGGTTTTTCTTCATAAAGTACAATCCCGCTGATACTAAAACCCCTGCTGCAACTGCCAATGATATAGCTTTTTTCATTTTCATTCCTCCTCGTTTAATTTTTATGAAGCTTTCTTATTTCATTATGTATCTAATCCCTGAGGCTATATACATGGCCATTGGTACAATAATAAGTACTCCTATGGCATGTAGTAACACCTCATTTATGCTGTCTAGTATGGGAGGTCTTTTATCAAGCTCCCTTTCAATTATGTAGTTTGCTTTGTCTTCAAATTTGTTTTCAACAAAGTAAAGGTTCATATCTGCTTCCTCTTTACTTCCCTTAATGGAGTTTATCATTACCGTGGTGAATTCCCCAACTTCCTTTATATTTACTCTATTAGAAAATCTTTGTAGAGCCTTTACCTCATCGTACATTCTTATGTCTGCTTCCAAGACCGTAAGATCATACCTAAGACCATCCTTTGCTGTTTTTAAATAATCCTTCACAATCATTGAAAAGGACTTCGTAGCCGGTGAATATCGGTATGTCCTTATAAACCGTGGCATTTCTAAGAGTATTTTTTCATCCTTTTTATCAATTTTTTTACTCAACTCTTGTTTAGGAGTAAATACTAGCATAAATGCTATTAAAAAAGTTATTACTTCAAATACATATTCAATTGTTTTTATATTTGTTATACCCCCAATAGTCTTTGAGAAAATCACTCCTCCCACAAGAGCTAATAGAGGGTAAACCACGGTTTTAATAATATATCTTTCATAGGTAGCATTACTTCCTACCCTTTCAAGCTTTTGCTCTATATCCTTTTTCTTATCCTTATTTATGATAAAGTAATTAGCTATAGAGTTTTTTAAGATAAATTCTCCCTTTTCTAGTAATTTTTCAGTGATGTCTTTTTCCTTTTTACCTAGTTTTTTTATCCCTATAATATTTTGCATTGATTTTTGAGATGGCAACAATCTAAAAACCTTGTATAAATTTCTTAGAAAGCCATAAATAAATACTCCTAAAAGGATATTTATACATATAAAAAAAAGCAACTTCCTATCCCTCCCCTATAGCTCCAGTTTAACTTCTTTGTTATACCTCCTAAATAGAAACGACGCTACTATATACACTATAATGATTAGGAAAAGGAGTACCTTCCCAATTATATTATTTACCAGTATATTGTAATAGTCATCCGAAACCACCTGTAAAAACTTAATAGCAAGGGGTAGTATACATAGCATCATTAAAAATTGGATGTTATATTTTTCTACTTTCCTATTGAATTTTTCATTCCTAGACAAATAGGCTTGGTAATCTACTGGAACACTTTTCATGGTATATTTTAGGCCATTTTCGCCCTTTTCAGCTTGAATGGCAAGCTGAATATACTCATAAAAAAAATAGTTATTAATAGAATTTGCTAGTCTTATAGCAGCTTCATCAAAACTATCTTCTCCAAAATATTTTATTTCATCTACAAATAGCTTAAACTGTCCATATAGTGTCTTTGGAATAGTTGGAACAACTTCATCAACGGCTGTAACAAAGGAATTGCTATTCATGTATATTGATGTAATATTTCCCATGACCATTAGCAGATCCTTATTCATCAGTTTTTTCTTTTTCTCAATAACATAGGTTAAATATATATATGGTAATGATGTACCAACGGTGGCCAATATAAAGGCTGCTCCTATATTATTAAGCCTTATTCCTATGGTATATCCCAACATTACACACCCAATGGTAGATATGGAGTAAATTAGATAGCCCCAGGAATGATTTCTATTCATCACTATATCATTAATGCTTTCCTTTATTCTTTGATCAAGGGATTTTTTTGCCCCTGTTATAAGGTTGATCCTTGCCTTTCTTTTGTTTTGATTTTCAACCTGGAATATTCTCTCCTCCAGGCTTTTTTCAATTCTATTAATATCTTTAATAGAATTGACTACCCCTTTAAGTGTTTTAGCTGAACTTTTCAGGTACTTGTTATAGTCAAGAAAGAGAGTATATAGGAATAGGTATATTGCAGCTGCTAGTAAAACAGCAAGAGCTACATATATCATTTATCAGCCCCCCTATTTTCTTTATCCTGATTGTCCTTTAAACTCTTATATTTTTTATAAAGATCATCTATTACCCTTTTAGGCAATCCATTTTCTTTAAGCTCCCTTAGCAACTGATCACTATAAAATCTTCTGACTTTATGGCTGCCTATGGTAGTTATTTTTGTGATATTATCGCCAATAATGCGATCATAAACGTCTTCCTCTAAATTGTCCTTTACTTCAAACTCATATAAAACATTTATATCAAATTCTCCAGTGTTTCTGTCATAACCTACAATTTCTCCTACATCTGCTACTCTTCTTTTACCGTCTGCATATATCTTCATGCGAACAAGAAGTGGAAAAGCCTTTCTAATGTATTCAAGGATAAGATCATCGGATAAATCTGAACCACTCTCCTTGTACATTCCTAAAAGTCTTAGTGAAAATGTCTCAAGATCCTTAGCATGTATTGTTATAACCATTTGATGTCCCGTTATACTCATATTTATTACAGCTACTATCTCTCCCCCCTTACTTTCCTGAAGAACCAGTGTCTGCGGTGTAAATGTGAGGGAAGCATTAAATAACTTTTGAAAATCCATTCCATTACTCTGATCAATTTCCCACATTAAAACACTGTTTACTGCTTTACCTGTTACTTGATCGATTTCTCTTAAGTCCATTTCATCGATTTCCGCTATGGATAGGGTTCTTCTATTTTTATCTATTTGTGTAGTAAATGCCCTCATGGTTCCTGTCTTTCCACTATTGGTTCCACCATAAAAAGCCATAGAAACTCCACCCCTAAGTCCTGCCAAGATTAGATCATATCCATAATCTGTTATAGAACCGAATCCAATTAAGTCATTCCTTGTAAATGGATCATCGTCTTGTTTCCTAATAACCATATGGGTAACGGGGACCCCCGATGGATTATCGGATCGTCTTGCAACATTACTAGTCATGATTGATACCCTAATACTATTTCCTATACGAAGCCTTACAAAGGGACAATCTTTTTTGGGCATGTTAGAATTAGTATTCCTACACATTCTCTGGGCTATTGCGAAGCACTGCTCCGGGCTTTCAAAACTGTATTTTGTTCTATATTCCTGTCCTTTGATTATTATTCTAATGTCATTCCAATCGTCCACTCTAATTTCTTCTATTTTTTGATCTTCTAACCTATCGTAATCGAAGATAAGGTCTGTTAGAATCCCATAATCTAGAATTTCTTTATTAAGTATTTTTATAGTTTCTTCTCGGCTTTTCCCCTTTATTGCTACAGCATTATTAAGGCAGTAGCCTTTAATTTCTTTCTTTATGGCTTCCCTTGCTGCCCTATCGGAATCAATATTTAAAAACTTCTCAGCATGATTATTCCTAAGATGTTCCTGTAGCTTACTTCTAATCCCTTCCAAGCTATTTGATGATATCTTTCCATCACCTTCAGTGACAGCTGCTTTATATATTAGTCCCTCGATATCAGGTATATGATCATCTAAATATCCTGTATTTTCTTTTTTTTCATTTTTTATGTATTCGTTTGCTAATTTATTTATTACCTGGGAGACTTCTGGTGGAAGATCCTTTTCTAAAACATCTCTAACATCCTTAAGTAATTTTTTATCCGGCACTTAGCTCGTCCCCCTTCTCTACATCTCCTATCTTCTCTTTATGCTTTTTTTTAGAAAACAAATTAAACGATAATCCCTTTGAATTTTTACTAATTTCCTTACTCTCCTTTTCTGTGTTTGGGTTTGAAATTTCTTCATATAAGCTCTTTAGTGTTTTTACAAATCTTTTCTCATTCTTGGTTACTGGAATTATATCGGCAAGGAGCTCACCTTCATTGTTGGCTTTTATGATTCTCTTAAGATATGGTATTGTATATACCCTATCTAATCTAAGTATCTTCATTTCCCTTTTAAGTTCTACCACCAGTTTGTCTGAAAGCAAGTCCTGGTGTTTGTTTATTATTGTAATTACATTACTAAAGGTCTTCATATTTGTGTTTTTTATAAAGTCTTCGTAGAGCTTGAGCTTATGCCACGAAACTATATCCTCATCTAGTATTTGTATTATCTGATCAGGATGTATATTTAGGGATGCTATAAACCCATTATCGACGTAGCACATTCCTGAATCTATAAATACTTTATCAAACTTCTTTCTAGCTACCTTTATGATCCTTTGAATTTGATCAGAACTAAATTTATATAACGAATGTAGCTCATCGTGTTGCCTTAAGGATAATGTAAACAAACCATCATGATGCTTGGACTGCATGAAGTTTTTGATTATTTCTTCTTCATCATAGCTTTCCATTGCTGTTTTAAGGCTTTTATCTGTATTATCATTATTTATAAAATTTAAATATGGACTTGATCCACATTGCCTATTAAGCTCTATTACAGCTGTTAGGTATCCTTCTTTAGCAAATATATATCCTAAATTGTTAGCTATAGTGGTAGTCCCAATCCTTCCCCTAGGAGAAGTTATTAGAGTCACTTTGTTAAATATCTTTTTTTTCATAACGATCCCACCTTAATTAACCTTAAATCCTGTACTTTCTTGCTTATTGACTTCTTTATTAGACTTTAGTATCTCTTTATCTTCCTGCTGATCCTTAGCTACTTCCTTTTTCATCTCCGAGTCTTTAGTTTCCTTTTCGGTAGTATTTGTTATCCCCGTCTGCCCATTTGTCTCTCCATCCTCAGATTGCATAGCAAGTGGTAGTGGCACTAGATGTATATCACCTGAATATTCTCCTTCAAGAAGTCTTTTTTCTTGATCTGGCTTTGCATCAAATACTACCGTTGCAGGTTTTACCTGGTTAGATCCTGAGGCTAGACCGTTTTCCGGTTGGGCTTCGGTTTTGATAAAGTTACCATAAGAATTTTCTATCGCCAGTATCTTAACCCTACTGAGCTCCTTATACTGTATAATCTCCATTTCATTGTTTGAATCCTTTTTTCTAATGATATTTATTTTTACATAATCTCCATCCCCTGGAATCCCTCCCACGCACTTGTTAAGGTCTGTCGTAACTGCAAGGGCTCCATATTTAATTTTTTCATTGACCTTTGTGGCAGGCTTTATGGAGCTAATATCATCTTTATATAAATATCTTCCCTGGAAAATTTCCATTAGGGCATATTTACCAATTAATTCATCCTTGCTTTTAACTATATCCTTATCTAATTTGAATTCACCAATTTCTTTATTAACAATGTCCGATTCCTTTATCTGCTGTCCTATTCCAATATTATTTCTGAGAACTGGTATTTTAACTATTTTCCTTGTTTTAGCAGATCCAATGTAAATATATGATGCGGCTGCTACTGCAATAATTAGAAACATTATTGAAATTAGTATATTTTTAAAACTGCCTTTTAACTTCAAAGCCATGACCCCTTTCTTAATTTACCTAAAAAACCGCTTACCATTCCTTCTTTATACCTTTGTATCCCTAAACAGGTATTTATAATATTATCTATAGCATTATCGAAATCCTCATCCTTCCCATATATACACTCTCTATTTGCTTTATGGGCTGTAGCTGCAGCATTATAGGGAACCATAAATTGATCCTTTATTTTAAATTTCTTTTCTAAGCCTTCGCTATCCTCAAAATATCTACGTATACCTTCATCCTTCAGTCCTTTAATTTTTCTATGCATATTAGTGACAATGGTCCAATCATCAAAATCTACATCATGCTTCAATCTAAATAAACATGGTATACTATTCAGATGCTCAATATTTTGAGTTGTCACTAGGATTTTTTCAAGATTATCGATATCCATTATTACCTTCATAAGATCGTAGGGTAGGTTCTTACCTACATCTATCACTACTACATCTCCGAGGCTTTTAAATTTTTTAATTATATATGCTAGAGTATCGGGCTCTATCATAATCTTATTTTCTATGTAGCTCTCCTTTATTGCCTTAGCTTCAAAGGTATTTAATTTTAAACTTCTTAAGATGGGCTCTGTAAGTATTTCGCTGGACATCTTATTAATCTCATTTTTGTCTTTAATAGGTACTTCTATATGCCCCGTAAAGACAAGTAGGTTTTTTTCCCTATGTGCCGCTAGATCTTCAATTGTTTTGTCAGTAAATTCAAAATTACATTCACTACTTAAATACTCCTCTGTTTTTTTGAAGAGCAGCCTATATTTAAAGAAATTCTCACATCTTTCTCCACTAGGTATTTTAAAATTATATAGCTGTCCATATTTCTCAAAATCAAGATCCATGAGTATGACTTTCTTTCCCTTATCGCCAAGGGATTTTGCTATATTAGAAGCTAATTCTGTTTTACCTGTACTCATTGGGCTAAATAGAGCTATGGTCTTTTTATAGTCCTTCGGATGCCTATATATGATTTTTTCTTTTTTTATAACAGCATGCTTTGTGGTCTCTACACTTCTCACAACTTCTTTAAGCTGGGTATTTGAATCTACTTTTTGATTTTTGATAAGATCAGTTATTGTATAGTTTTTTCCTCTCTTTCTCTTTACAACTTTCTTTTCATTGTTTGGTTCTCTTGGTTTCTTTTCAGCATTTTTATCCTTTTTCTTTTTTACTTTTTCTAATCCTTCATCATCTTCATCTATTTCCTCTAAAAATATATACTTTTCAAGTTCTTCTAACTCCTCAATAAACTCTACTCCATCCTCTTGAAGTTTTCCGTATATGAGTTTGTTTATTCTTGCTGTATCTAGGGCTAATATTCTGATTTCCCTTGGAATCCTTTTAGTTACATACATTAGACTTTCATGGGATGGGATATCTGTAGAAAGAACTATTATATCTAAGTTATTGTTATCTTCCCTACTAATTACCTCAAGCATCTGCTTTGTATCTGCAACTTCTCCATTTATGGTGACACCTTCAATTTTACTAAGTATATCTGTTAAACTTTTTCTAAGGTTTTCGTCACATACTGCCAGGAGGATTGTTGCTTGTTTTATTTCTATTTCATCAACTTTTGCTTTATTTTTCTTAATTATTTTCATCATGTACACCCCTCCCTTCATCAGATGCTTTATTCATCTAATTTCTTCTCTTTCCCCTTTAGAATCTCTTGATCTTGAATAATTTTTTTAGTTGGCTCAATCACGGTTCTATCTGAATATTTTAGTAAGCTAAGCCATCCTCCTCCAGAAAGAAGAAGCCCTCCTATTACGGCAAAACCTATTACTTTCAACTCTCCCTTACCAAATCCGCCGTTTCCGAGGGCCAGTTTAATGGCTTTGTGTGCTGCATAACTAATGGTCCCTACAAGTATTAAAAGCCCTAGGATAGCTATTACAGTAGATCCTATTGCTATAAACCCGCTAAGTGCTTCCCAATTAATATTATCTCCTGGATTTAAGTACTCTCCCATTTCAATTACTCCATATATTCTAGTAGCTCTTCGCCTTTACTTAGAATCTCGCCCTTTCCCTCTTCTTCAGTAAACATTCCAGCAACTGCTATATAATATTCTTTGAACTGCTCTTTAGTCATAGTTTTAGAATTTTCAACTACAATTTCTAATGTTTGTTCTAATAATGTCATTTATATCTCCTCCATTTTCAATATTTGCTGTAAAATCTTATTTCTAATCATTATCCTTAGTTTCACCAGCTCCTGTTGTAGTTTTTACTCCAGGATCTACAATATTATTGTCAACAAATTTAAGTATAGAGAATATTCCTCCACCTGTAATTAGCAGAGCTATAATGAGGGCAGTACCAAATCTTTTGATTTCTTCCTTCCCAAATTTTCCCTTTCCTAATGCAAGCATCAGTGCTTTCCATGCTGCGGCTCCAATAACAATAATTATTACAACGACACCAATTAGCGTAATTATTATAGCTATGAATCCCATTGGTCCACCTAGTATTTGAAATACTAAATCCCAATCTACTTTGTAGTGTTTTTCAAGCTGTTCAATTGGTCCTGCAAAGGCCATAGCTGAAAAGAAAATAGTTAATATAAATGTCATTAAAAATATACTAACTATTTTATTTAATCCTTTTCCATTCACTTTTATCATCCTTTCTAGTTTTTGATTTCATCTATATTTATATGGTTTACAAGGCTTAAAAGCATGTATACGGCAATCAAGCCTAATATGACTATCAATTTTTTCTCCTCCTTTATTGTAAGTTCCTTCAACATTTCATATTTCTTTATAAACAGTTATGACCATAATACTCTTACCAACACATTGTATATTAATAAACTTATCTTCATTAGTTACAATAACATATCTTAGCTTTCAAGATACATCATGGACTCCTTTTAGACAGCTTTACCTAAACTTCACCAAGGGTCTTTTCAAAAGTCTTAGGTCAAAATTTTATATACCTTTCCGCATCGATTACTATATAGAATTTACCCCTCCCGGAAACTTGAGCTCTCATCAACTTATCCACTACGCCAACTAAAACATCTGAAATAATTTCTATCCTCATTTCACCTCTCCTAACAACGACTTTCATCTATGCTATACTTATCCGCAAAACTTCACCTCTAAGAGAACGAGGACTGAAGAATCTACTTCAATCCAAAGGCAAATATAACTCACATTCCCTATACAATCTATACTCCTCTGTATTCTATGTCTTATGATGCTTAATTTTTAGCCATTAGAAAATAGTGTTGAAATTACCATGCTTTACAAGTTTGTTACGTGTAATTTTTAGATATTTTCACTGTTTTACCTAAATTATTCTCAAATTTTCTACATGAGCTTCACTAATGGAATTAAACAAAATAACCTTAAAATAATTCTTAGGATTCTTTATCTTAGTAGTGTTTTTAGTAGATTTGAATTTTCTCAAAGCAAAATCTATAGTGTTTAATGTTAGTTTCTTAAGTTCATTTCTGATTTCGTGTTTGGATACTATTGTCTTATTGATTTTTTCACCATTGCTAAAATACAGCTCATGGATAGCTTGTATTACAAATATTTTTTCATCATTATTAAATAATCCTAATTCAGCTTTCTCAAATATATCATTTAGCTCTTCTACTTCCTCCTGTGTTAATCCTTTAGCCTGTCCTTCCTTTGATTGACTGACTGATGATTTTAAAGAACTGTTGATTTTAAAAAGACTGTTAATTTTACTGTCCTGGTTTTCCGTATTCGGATTTTGCGTATGCGGGATTTGCGTATGCGTAAAATAAGGACACGGTCTATCTGAATCCTTATTTCCCGTATCCTTAAAATAGGGATTCGGTGTATCTACCGTTTCCTTGTTTTGAGGACTCGTCTTTTCTTCGGTGACTTCAACAGGCTTTTCGACTAATATATAGATATTTTGGTTGAACTTGCCCTGTGTATTTTTTTGCTCTGTTTTTATATATCCATATTTTTTAAGTAAATCGAAATGTTTATAATACCTATCCTTACTAATCTTAAGATCAGAAATAATTTTTTTTACACTTGGAAAAGCTGTAGTACCAGCTCCAGCATAGCTGCAAAAATATGAATATATAGCCTTGGCTTCAATGGTCAGTCTGGTATCCTGCATAGCGATTTTAGGAATGATCCCAAACCCCTTTGCCTTTACTCCTTCTATCTTTAAAACATTCTCAACATTTCCATATGACAAATTAACACCCCCTTTTTTCCATATTCTTAAAAAAGGTATTACCTTTTTTACAGCGATTTATAAGGTAATACCTTTCACAATAAATTTCATAGTTGAAATATTAAAAAGTCTTGATTTTCTGGGTAATACCTTTTCCTGAGATTCTATCTAAGGCAACCTATGAATGCATCCTAAAAGGTATTACCTTTTTTAAAACTATTATTTATAATTTGATTGCGTATATTACACCTTATGAGTTCAAGCATATTTTCTATCATCATCCATAATCAACTCATTTTTAGCCATCTTAAACCAGTCATAAAAGCTCTCCTTATATTTTCATACACTTTCATTTACTCCCTGAGGTATATTATAATAATCCAAAACTAGATTTTTTGCAGTATGGTATATTGGCTATTAGTATAACGATCAGCTATACACTAATTACAATGTTATTATTTTTTAGTATTATCCCAATAGAGTTGACTCATTATAGCTATAGTATCTGCCATGAAAGCCGAAGTTCTTAATACCTTATTTCATTCTCTACAATAGGCATACTCTCCGACTCTATATATTCTTTCTCTCATATTTCCCCTCAATTTCTTAACTAAATTATCTAGTCTTTCAATCTCAAATAAACAATTTTCTAAAGTTTCTCTTAAATTATCTAGACTTTCTTCTACTTCCTTAATGTCGTAAACCTCAACAGCTTTAACAGTCTTTTTGCTTAAACATCTTTTATGATAAAAGCAATGTCTTAATCTTTCCAAATCCATTCGCCACATATAAAACACTTTTCTATACTAGTAATTTTCACCTCCTGTGGCACCAACACTAAGGTCAACACTATTAAATCCTATTCTATGATTCCATACAAGGTTTCGGATCATCTTCATACTCTCCAAGATGGCATAATCGATTGAGCCAGAAGTTGTCACACTTATTATGAAAAGTTCTTATTAATATATCTTTTATATCATAATTTTTCATATAAAAATCTCTCACAAAAGCTTATTTTAACAACTACTATTTAACTTCTCATCTCTCTTTTTAATCCATTCAAAAATTTCTTTCATTTCTTCTTCTAAACTTCTACCATTGCATTCTGCCCATTCTATATAATTAGAATAATGACTATTTAATTCATTTTGTGAATCTTCCAAATCAATTTTTAAATCTTCAATTTCTTCTTTGGTAAACTCTTTTGGTTCTTCTTTTGAATATTGAAGTTCTTCTTTAAAGACTTGTATATCTTCGTATATTCCTATAGCATCTTCTAAAAAGTCATATTGAAGAAGATATATCAAGAAAGTTTTGTTATACATCCACGAAAACCCACATCTTTCAAACCAATTTTCAGCATACATTCTTTCATCAGAGCCATTCGAATATGTACCAGAAATAAGGTCACCTATAAAACTTTCAAGCAAATACTCCACCGTAATATTACAAGCACCAGCTTTTTTAAATATTCTTTTCACATCAGCATCAGAAAGATTCAAATTGAACTGTCTCGGTTTAATCGTTTCTATTTCCTTTTTTTGTGTTTCTCCATCAAAACAACATCTCATTTCAATACCCTCCTATGGTCGTTACCATCTTGGTTTCTTCGGATATTTTTTGCAGTATTCATAGCCTACCTCCTCACAGAATCAAAAGTACGCTTTATCATTTCAAGATCAATAGCATTTTTAACATCACTTATATTCATAGCTGAAACTGCGCTATTTTCTGTATCAAACCTATGAATATCTTCTATATCAACTATATCTTGAGTAGCCTTTTCTATCTTCACATTAACCTCACTACTAAGAGCATCGCTTGATTTTCTTTTTTTCATTAAATTATCAATCGCGAACTTAAGCTTAAGCGCCTCAGTGATAGCACCATTTATACTACTAAAACTATTTAACCATCTGTAAAACTCTTGGCTTTCATTGCCCTTAATAACTGGAAGCTTATAGCTTGTACTGCTTCCTGGCCCTAGTATTTTTCTTTGATCTTTCTTTTTCATACTTATCTCACCACTTGAATGTCATCATCTATTTCAAATACTTCCTTTTCCGATTCTCCTTCTAATATCTCGTTGATTTTTCCTTCTAGATAGTATCCCCTAGCATCTTCATATAATGGGTCTAAGGACAGCATAGTCGGCACCCCAGATATAAAGTTCTTTAGTTTATCACCAATCAATTCAACTGTTCCACCTGATACAAATAAAGCTCCAGCTTCACCTGTATCTATCCCCCTTTTCTCAATCTCGTCATAGAACTTTGTTTTAAGGAGGGCTGCTAGATTATTAAATGGTCTTTTCTTTATCTCCTCCAAATTTACAATATTTCCTTTATATCTCACCTTACTGAATTTTCTTATCAGATAATCTACCTTTAGTTTTGTTGTATCGTAGCCATAGTCTTTATATAATACTGCTCTTATTTCATTCAATGCTTTGTTTGATCCAACATTTATGCCAAAGAATCCTATGTCATCAAACTCCATATTAGGCTTCATTATAGCTATATCAGTAGTAGATGAACCTATATTCATACCTATGATCATGTAACCTTTGTCTAATATATCCTTTGCTCTATCGTCCCTTGTCAAATCATCCTTATATGCCATAGAAATCAAAGAAGCTGTACCTTCGGGCTTGTAATACATCTTGGGTACAACTACTTCTATCTCTGCATCATTAAAATTGTCATGCTTAAACACCACCCTATAGGGTACATTCATCATATCCTTGAAGCTTTCCAAAATCTCTGGACTCTCAAAATACTCCTCTGTAGGAGAACCTGTCCCAAGTCTAAATAACACCTTCTTGCTTGCGTTGTTAGGATCATATTGTGAAAAAGCTAAGTTTGTAACCATCTTTATAATTTCATCATAGGAGCTTTCAGCCTCTGAAAACTTAGGAACCCCACTTGCTGACCATCTAAGATCTCCTCGATTATGCATATATGCCATATACCCCACGAAATACCTTCCTAGATACTCTTTATTCCTATACACCTCAACATCTAAAAGGTTATTTAAAGGCCCTTCTTCCTTGTTAAGTGTCCTCCTGTCATATCCTCCACATATAGCATTCATGTTTATTAACTTCTTATCCCTCAGGTATAATTTATTGTTAAGTCTACCTGGATCCCATCCTGCCAGTACTAAATCTTTCATTTATATCTCTCCTTAATTTTAAATATCAACCCTTAAAACATAGATAATTGCTCTGCAAACTCGCTAATGCGGTTTCTTATGAGTGCCTTTTTTTCTACCTTTCCTTTCTTAGTAACTATTGGTACTGTAGATTTTTTCCCTACATACTCCGTTGCTGCAAACAAACCAAACTCCCTAAAGAAATTTCTAACCTCTTGTGCTGTACTTTCCCTTAATGCTCTTACATTAAAATTCATAATATTATACTTAACACCATACAGGGTCAAGATAACCTTGCAGCATGCTCGATCATGATCAGAAACATTTTCTACTTCACACTGTGAATACACAGCTTTATCTACTAGCTCTATATTTAAAGCATAAAATAATCCCTCCAAAGTCTTTCTCTCATCAGACTCTAAGTAATAAGTATACCCACCATAGCTACCCCTTTTACCTATAAGAAACAATCTATCATTTATTTTTATATATGTACTTCCCCCACTTCTCCTATCACTATAAAAATTAAACCCCTGCTCCAGCTTCCTCCTATACCCACAATTATCACTAAGATCACTATCACTATTTACACAAAACCCCTCATCCGAGCATTTTTTATACCTACTGCAACATGATATATACATCGTATCACCACCTTGTTCTCCCCCTAAATCTACGCACCTCTCCCGTAATCATTTGTTAAGGCTTTTTGGTCCCCACTAGTTTGATATTGATTTTTCTCTTTTGTTTTTTTACATTATCAACTGATGTATGTATCGCTTCAGCTATTTCTCTATTGGTTTTATTTTGATTTATAAGCTTATAAATCTGTATTTGCTGAGGGCTTAGTTTATTAAGCTCTTTCTCTGACACATCTATTTTTTTATACTTCTCAATCTTCTTCTTAGCATTTAAAAATATCTCATAGACACAGGACTTGCTTACATTAAAAATCTGACTAATCCTTTCGTAAGAATAATGTTGCTTAACCCTAAACTCTAATACCTCTATTTCTCGATCTGTTAATTTGCTATTCTTAATATCTTCTAAAGCAAATGAATCAAACTCATATAGAATCTTATTATCAAGCTCTTTCTCGGTATTTTTAAGGTCTCTACTAATCTCTCTAGCTATCTCTAAATCCACTACATCATATATAGTCTTGTTCTCTATACTAGACTTCTTATCTATAAATTCATTAACTCTCTTTCTACTAGCCTTACATGAACATTTGATATCCATCCAGCTTGATGTCAAAGGCTCCATGCTATGTCCCCCTTTCAACTCTCTTATATATTTATTCACCCTAGGAGCACCCAGCTCAATACCAGATACTCCTAAGGAGGATTTCTTTTTAAAACAAAGCCCTAAGATCATTGACTAAATATAACAATTAGTGCTATACTAGTAAAAAACGTAGTTCACCTGTAGAGGATGAACTTATTGCTCTAAAGAATCTGAAAGCTTTGGTCGGTGCTCAGATTCTTTTTTCATTTTTATAAGGCTTTGTACACAACTGCGAATATCTATAAGATCCTTTCTTTTGTCATTTTTTAAGATAATATTATCTTGCCTTAATTCCTCAAGTATCTCCTTATTGCGAATTTCAATTCTGAAAGTTTCTTCAAGCTCCATTATCCTTTTCTCTAAAGGACTTAGTGCTACAGCTAGTCCCACTATTTTATTACTCAAATTCTCTATAGTTTTATATGCCCTTCTAAGCTGATTTAACTCCTTTTTAGATTTTCTAACCTCATAGGTCTTATTGGCAATAACTATGTTTAGATTACCTATCTCCTTTACTAGATCATCTATCTCTCCCTCCAACATTTCCTTATCAAGTATAAGTCTTTCAATTGTTCTTTCCATATACACCCTCCTTATAGCTTGTCCTATGGTAAAGGACTACCTCGTCCGTTATCCATTGTTTGGTCTATTTCTTTCATTTTTAAATATGTCATTCCATATCTTCCAACCAACTTTATGATGCTCTTCAAGTATCTTCTCTATTTCTTCTGGGATCTTTGGCTTTGGAGCAACCACATGAACTACAGTATTGCCAAAATAGTATGTAGAATAATAAGCCTGTTCTCTATTTACTGCTTGAGCTTTCATAGTGTCTCCCCCCTTTGTGTAATCTTATGAAATATCCTGTTTGTACTATTCATAAGTGTATAAAAATAATTAGTCAGCTCCTAAATAGTTTTACAGCTTGATTTTGAAGCTGCTTTAGTTCTTCTTTTATTTTATATAGTCTATCTTCTGAATCAGGCTTACCACTTAACTTTAGATGTTCTATTCTTAGTTTTGTTGATTTCTCTAGTAGATTATCTAGCTCTTTGCTTTTCTGAAGAAATAAATTTTTATCGTCTTCCATTTTTAACCTCCTTAATTCATAAAGATAAACTGAAATAGATTGAAACATAAAAGAATGCTAAATTCATATAGTACTTACCTCCCTTCTACACCAAGCTAATATATCTTAATTATCAGTTGGATTTCTTTCACTATCTTGCTTTTGCTTTGCTTCAGCTATTGCTCTTCTTCTTACTGCTTTAGCTAAGATAGATATAAATTCATTTCTTCGATTTTCAGTTTCTTCGTCTGGTGGAAGTACTGTTACTTCTACTAGCTGGGGTATTGGTAATCTTGCCATGATCATTCCTCCTTTCGAATTTTGTGTCGATATTTGTATGAAGGATTTTACCTCTTCCTGTAGAAATTTGTACCAAGGAGGAGGTTATTCACTATGGTTTTAATAAAATACCTGATAATATTTTGGAACAAATATGCAAAACATTAGGCGACTCATTTACTGGTTCTCAAATAACAAACTTTTTAAATCAAGCTAATATTGCCGAAATTTTACCTTCAAATCACACTAAGTGGAAAAGACTATATGCCTCTTTTAGAGAAATTCAAAGTAGTGATAATAGCTCAAATGCTGTCTTAAACTATATAAAAATCGTTTCTCATCCTGTAAACTTTCTAGACCCTACTTATGGCTCATATGATGAGTATTTAAATAATGTAAACAGTGTACTTAGTTTTTAGGTATTATGGTGAATAAAAAAGGTCAACTAATTAAAACTAATAAAGCTGAAACATTAGCCGAAGCTAGAGATAAAGCTAATGAACTAAGAAGAATTATTTATTCTAGAAACATTCATCCTGATATTATTAAATTTTGTAAACCTGAATTAGTTAACGAAAACTATTTCCACGCTGTATTTGAAGCTACAAAAAGTATTTCAGATAAAATACGGACAAAATCAGGTTTAACAGAAGATGGTAATGCATTAATAAATAAGGCTTTTAATGTAAGCAATCCAATATTGGTGATAAATACACTAAGAACATCTTCAGAAAAAAATGAACATAATGGATTTAAAAGTCTGTTACATGGCATCTTCAGTATGTTTAGAAATCCTATTGCTCATGAAGCTAAAATCAACTGGAATATCAATAAAGATGATGCTATTGACTTACTAACGACCCTATCTTTACTACATAGAAAGCTTGATAATGCCGTTAATATAAAAGATTTTCGCTAATACTATTTTTCTCTTTCTACTATTACATTAAAAGAGTCTCTCATATCGTTAAGACATACTAATAGCCCATTTTTATTATTTTTTATCTATACTTGATTTGCTTGTGATAACAGAATGTTCATATTTTCTCTTTCAAGTAATTCCATTACCCCTCTGGCACATTTTAAGGTCTCTATTATTTCATGTCTTGTATATTCATTCTTGCTTGACTTAGATTTAATGTAGTTCAATTTTCTCCTCTCCTTTCGATTTTCTATAGACTCATATGATTTTTATAAGTTTGGGGAAAATAGGATTAGGCTAAAGTTTTATGCTGAAATCTAACTATGCAGTCCTAGTATCTTTTGTTAACCTATTGGTTAATTTACTTTCAAAAAAAATTTCATTAACCGATTGTAAAGACATTTCAAGAATTTCTGCAATCTTTGATATTTCATTACAATTGAACTCTACAAACCCTAATTCTTTTCTATTATACGTTTTAGTAGTAATACCAATTTTTTTAGAGATTTTTTCTTGAGTATATCCTCTACCTACTCTTAAACCTTTCAGTTTATTACTATTCATTCCACCCCTCCTTTATTAACCAATTGGTTAATAATATATTAATATACCAATTGGTTAATGTCAAGCGCAGAATTATAATTTCGGTTACTTTTTTTATCTTTTTTTACATAAGCATTATAATAATGGTTAATAGGAGGTTTTAATCATGGAAAAATTTGTTAAAAGACTTCAGATATTACTAGAAGAAAAAAATATTAATCAAAAAGAACTTGCAAATTATGTAGATGTAACAGAAGTGACTATATCTAGATATATGAATGGTGAAAGAAAACCCAGAATTGAAATTATAAATAAAATTGCAGAAGTTTTAGATACTACTACTGACTACCTCCTCGGCAGATCTGATATAAAAAACTCTGAAGAAAATAAAGTAATCACTAGAGCTTTTCACAGTCTTGATATCGACGGACTTCCTGATGAAGCTATTAAGGAAGTAGAAAAATATGTTGAGTTAATTAAGTTGAAGTATAAGCAACAAGATAAAAGATAAAAAATAAAAAGTAGTACTATAACTCAAATTCAATTTTGAATTTGGGTGTTTTTTGGAGTTTTTGTTGTTAATATTTTCTTTATTTGGTTTCTAACATCATTTTTACTCATTTATGTATATTTTTTAGATCTCTCAGCAACTGTACTAACTACAAAAATGATTAGTTATTTAAGGGGGGATTTTTATGGATATTAAAGTCTTGTTAAACGATCATCTTAAACATTTTAAAGCAGCACCATTCCTATTTATTGGTTCTGGATTTTCAAGAAGATATCTTGGACTAGAAGACTGGAAAGGTTTATTACAACGTTTTTGTAAAGATAATATTAGTTCTTTCGATTATTATTATTCAAAAGCAAACTCAAATTTAGCAATGACTGCTTCTTTGATGAGTAAAGACTTTTCCGAGACTTGGTGGAAGTCAGACAAGTTCAAATCTAGTAGAGAATCGTATAGTGAATACGGCAAGATGACTAGAGAATCTTCTCCACTGAAATATGAAATAAGCAAATATTTATCTGATATCAATGTATTAGAAAATAAAGAATTGCAACAAGAATTAATAGATTTTAAAAATGTAGTTGTCGATGGAATAATAACAACTAACTGGGATAATTTATTAGAAATTCTGTTTCCTGATTATGATGTCTATGTTGGTCAAAGTGACTTAATTAATTCCAATGTACAAGAGATAGGCGAAATATATAAAATTCACGGTTCTGTAAATGATTTCAATTCATTGGTATTAACAGATGAAGATTATCATGATTTCAATAGTAAAAATCCTTATTTAGCGGCAAAACTTTTATCGATTTTTATGGAGCATCCAATAATATTTATTGGATATTCTATAAGCGATAGTAATATTAGAGAAATCCTTAAATCAATTTCACAATGTATTTCAGAATCGGGTCTAAAAAGAATGGAAAATAGTATTTTCTTAGTTGAACCACTATTTAATGTAGAAGAAGATACATTAGAAAAATCTTATATAAACATAGATAATCATAATCTACCAATAACACATATAAAAGCAAAGAATTACTCAGATATATATATACCATTACAATCTTACAAGCGAAAACTAAGTGTTAAACAGCTTAAACAAATAAAATCTCAATTATATGAGATCGTTAAGACTAATGATCCTAATGAAAGAATTGCGCTAATTGATATAGATCAAGATACTAATTTTGCAGATGTGGATTTCGTGCTTGGCGTAGGCATTAAATCTTTTCATGAAAAAGGGCTAATTGGAATTGATAGAGAAGATATTATTGAAGATATTGTTTTAAACAATCGTGACTTTGATCCAATTGATATGGTCAATATATCCTTACCTATAATTCTAAAATATCAATACAGAACTCCATTTTTTAAATATTTAAGAGAAGGCAATTATTTCAATGATAATGATTCTATTATAGAAAACACACCGGCGAAGTTAAAAGATAATCTAGAAAGAGTATCTAGTGAACTTAATAATTATGGTACTCGTAAATTACTTGAAAGAAATCCAGATTTAGAATATGAATATAATTTGAGAAACCCAAACTCTCTTAGAGCCAAAATATCAAGAGATGGAAAAGATTCAATTGATCTGAATAGATTAAAAGACCTATTGGTTGAAAATTATGAAGACTACTGTAGTAATTGCTTAGAAAACGGAAATGCAAGTAACTATAGAACTATAGTAAGAATCTATGATTGGCTAAAGTATACACAAAACTAAATCTAGATATTGAACTTGAAAGTTAAATTATAAGACTGATGGAGCAGCTAAAAAAGTAATTATTTACTCAAATCCAGTTTTGGATTTGGGTATTTTTTAGGCTACTTGTTATTAAAATTTTCTTCATTTAGATAATCAATGTATATTTCCCAAAGTAGACAAAGGAGTACAATTTCGTTAATTCCTAAGTTATCTTAAATTGTTTTTAAAAGGGGGGACATAAAATATGTTAGAAATCATTAAGAATTTTTTTATGATAGATGCTAATAGCTTAGATATTAAAAAATTTATAATTGTACAGGGAATAGTATTTTTAAGTGCTATTTTTTCAGTAATTACTTCTATAAGGAGTGATCATAGAGCTAAAAAAAATACATTTATAAATACTGTAACTAGTAATAGAATTAAATGGATGCAAGAATTAAAATGCTTTATTAATGATTATATTACAATGACTCAACTTAGTGAAAATGCTACTATATATTATGATTTGCAAAAAAGACTTGAATATTTTGAAAAATTGACTATTGTACGTAACAAAATAGTATTGCACTTAAATTGTGAAGGCTATATTGATGAAAAGATTATTCAGAGTATCAGTAAAATTTATACATATATGGAAGTGTTATATGAGATGGATAAATTACTGCAAGAAGATGATAACCACAAAAAGGTAGAGTATATTGTTAAACATTACCATAGCGAAATATTTAGCGAGTTATCTAATGCTATTGAATTAAATAGTTACGACAACATACAAGAAGCTATCGAGCAAGGAGATATATCAGAAATAGTATCAAATATAATAAGTGATGAAATTGGAGAGTTTAATAAGTATTTTAAGAAACTACCAAGAAAAATTACTAATAAAATGGAAAACGAGCATAATGCATTAATAAAAATTACTAAAGTATATTTAAAACTAGAATGGAATAGAGTTAAAAAAGAATCTAAAGGGAACACGAAGTCTGGAATTAAGTTTATATACAAAAAAAAGGTAGATAAAATGCTAAAAAAAGAGTATATTCCTACCATAGACTACAATCATAATAAACTACCAGTTTTTGAGAGTGGAAATTAAAATAAAATCATATAACACAGCAGTTCCTAACAAAAACTTCTGACACCGATTTTGTCAATTAAGGGATAGCCCTTAGTGAACAGAATCGACTCCAAACCGGAGGATGTTTACATCGGGAACTGTGAGAACACTATAAGACATCAGCACAAATGCAATAGATAAATGTTAGAATGGAGGTATTATGAAATACAGTAAAAATACATTAATCACTGCCGTTAGCATTGGACTGGCGGTCCTAAGTATTACTTTTTCAGTATTTGATCATTTTGACTCAATGAAACAAAGAGAACCAGTACTTTTCATTGATGAGCGAGTAACAGAGATCTTTAGTAAAACAACAAATGAAGAATTGCCAATCATCATAACAACTAATGATGGTAAAGAATTAGACGTGCCAATTTATATGACAACAACTGGATTCGGTAATTTTGGGAAAGAATCGATTAAGAGGAGTAATATACTACGAGATATTATAATAACGATTAACAAGCCCAAAGATCAAATTATTGATTTCTCCATAAGATCACAAACAAGAGAAATTGTTGGAGCTGAAATTGAAATATTTGACGAATCAGCAAAGTCAACATCATATAAACTGAATTTTGATATCTTAGAAGAAAAAGATGGAATTGAACTTAAACTATTATTTCTTGGGGATGAAAACATTGAGTTCTCTGTTGAAGGTGTAATAGAAGGCACAAGAAATATTGAGATAATGAAATCTGGTTATTATGTCACAACAGCAGGTCCAAAATATCATTCGGATGTAAAAAATATTTTTCTATTTGAAAAACAATGAATCAAACTTTGATAATAAGTATCTTGAGTTTTTCATAGAGCATTATATTTATGATGACGTCTTATAACAAAACATTAGCAGCCATCCCTTCACCGGTGTAAGCAACACCAAGGAGAAAGGCTTTGAGGGTCCCGTTCAGAGACGTCGCAGACACGAAACATTATAAACCACGCAATAAAAGATGACTCGAATAGTATTGAAAGGATGATTATTATAGAAACTAAACTTCAGTGTTTTGTTTGCAAGCAAACTATTCTAACAGATAGTAAAAAGCAAAATGAAATGGATCCATGTGCAGTGACTGTATTTACAAATGCTGATAAAGATATTAAAGAACAAAAATCTCAAACTTTCTTTTGTCACTATGAATGCTTTAGAAAAATAAATAATGATGATAGCGTGTTATACCTTAATTCTCTTTCAACTCAGAGAGAACTGAAAGAAGAAAACCAAACAATTCATAACTCTATTGAAGAATTTACACAGTTATTATATGAAAAAGCAGATGAGTATGGCATATGGTTAAAATTAATGAAAAATAATGCTGGAGAATGGATTAAATTAAAAGATATAGTGAACCAAGATTCTGAACTAGCAAAAGACCTTGATAAAATAGAAAATTTAATATGCGAACCATTATTAATAAGTTGGCTAGATGATTATTCATCAAAAGATCGTAGTCAACACTATTTGTGGAAGGTAGTAATAATAGCTACAGAATCACACTATGAATTTCCAGTAACACTACTCATTAAGTTAGATAAAGATGATGTTAGATAATTACGACATATAACAATAAAGTTGCTCAAAGATGCTAGAGCTTAAAAGTCTTTAGAAAACAACCTAGATTAGGGTTGAATTTTAATCACTGTTCCCCTACCCTATTCTTGAATTAATTTTGGGGGTTTAGTGTGTTTGATGATAGATTTTTCTTTATTTGGATAATGAATATATTTTATATTTTACAGTATGGTCTTTACAACATTATAATGTCTTTAATAACTAAGTTATCTAAGGAGACTAATATAAATATGGAATTTAAATTAAGATATAAGAGAGAACTAATTGCTTCTTTAATAGGGATAATTATAGCTTTCTATTTATTAGATTTTTATGGAGTTAAGAATCCTGTTGTAGTCAAATGTATTAGTGCCATAGCAGTTTTACTTTTTTTAATTGGTAGATATTTTTATTATGGAGATGAAGGATATATAATAGAAAACGATAAAATCATTATCAAAAATTCAAAGAATAGGTCTATAAGAATAAGTAAAATTAAGTGTATTAATCAAGAATGGATTAGTTCAAGATTCTCAAATTCGAAAGGATCTAGCGCTAAATATTATATTATTTTAAAAAATTCTAGAAATAAATTGGCAATAGATTTGACTTTCCGTAATAATAAAGGACAAACTCTTTTAACAGTACTAGAAAGTAAATTTGATATAAAAGTAAATAGGGTCGTTTAGAACATATTGGACTTGAGCTTTTTTCAGGCTATTTATTATTAGATTTTTCTTTGTATGGTTAATGGATTAATTTTTTTGAAGTAGACAAAGGTGCTGAATGTTGTCAATGTCTAAGTTAGGCAAAATTTTAAAAAAGGAGGATATTATGCCCTTTAATTATTATGAAAAAGAATTTCAAGAAAAATGGGATTGCTTTTGGGAAAATATCATGTTTGTTGAACAGCCCATTAATGATGAAAGAATTGAAATATATATAAAACTTTTAAAACACAATTTTGTAAATGGTGAAGTGCTAATAAAGAAAATATCATATGAGAAAAATTTATTTCTTGATAGGTTTATCAATGAAAGAGCAAAATCAATACATGAAACGACTTTTTTTATCAGATTTTTTGAAAATGAAAACATAAGAAGAATTTTTTCTGACCTGCATATCCCTAAGAGATTGACATATATACCTGATTTAAAGATTATGGATGGAATTACATCGAAATATTCTTTTTTAAAAGATCAGCTATTCATGCCTTTGCTTTGTAATGGTGGAGCCTATTACTCATTTGAAGGACCAAAAGAAGTTGCTGATAAGGTATGCAGACAAATATATGAATCTATCTTTGAAAA
This sequence comes from Maledivibacter sp., assembly GCA_025210375.1. Classification (NCBI taxonomy): domain Bacteria; kingdom Bacillati; phylum Bacillota; class Clostridia; order Peptostreptococcales; family Caminicellaceae; genus Maledivibacter; species Maledivibacter sp. Next base: position 25,887 of record JAOASB010000034.1, read on the forward strand.
TAGGTTAAATGATTTCGTTGTATTTTCTTTTTTGGGTTACTGGAACGAATGGTTTTTTGATGTAGCATGGGATTATACATATGTGATTTTTGATAAGAAAGAGAACTTAATTTGGGTACTTGCTATTACTGATACGGATTAAACTTCGCCTAACAAAATATTAGCAGCCATCTCTTCACTGGGTGCACGCACTTTCAAGAAGTATTACTTGTGATCCAATTCATAAACGTCGAGAATACGAGACGATAAAAAACATCTATTAATATCTATAATAGATTAATTAAAGCTATAATGAATAGTTAGGAGGAAATTAGATGAATTATCTTGTTGGACATGGTAAAAGTAAGATTAAAAAAATTGGAGAAGTATATGTAAATCAAATGATCGATGAAGGTAGTAATAAATGGCTATTACCCAGAATCCCTCCAAAATGCGAGATGTGTAATTCAAATGAAATATATAATATTATACGTATTTCTAAGCCCTTTATATTTGTTATTCCAATATATGATAATATTTATAAAATTGTTTGTCCAGAATGTGGTGAAGCAATAGAATTGGAGTTAGAAGAGTATATTCCATTAAAAAAACTAATGAAAGAAAATAAAAACGAGTTAACTAAACAAGGTTGAAATAAATATAATTTATAATTAGTGATGAAAAATAATATAGAAAATCGCCCAGATTAGGATTATATCTTAATCACTGTCTCCACTCCCCTATTCTTGTATTTAATTTAATGAGGTTGAGGGATTTGATGATAGATTTTTTAAGATTTAAATATTATGTCTATATTTTTTAAAAATAGCATTTAGATTAGAGCTATGTCAATATATAAGTCAACTAATATTGTACTTATTTAATTAGAAAGGAGAATCTGATGAATATATGGGATGAACTTAGCTCACTTGGTAGAATTCCAAGTATTGCTAAAATCGGAGGATTTAGGCCAACTGAGAATATGAGGAGTTGGTTTGGAGGAAATTTTTTAACTGCATCGGGTAAAGATTGGCCTAAAGATGATGACGGTTACATGCTTCCGATTATTCAGATTTATGTACCTGATGTTCCTAATGGGGCTAATATTTTTGGCGAGACCCATCTAATTCAAGTGTTCCTTAATAATTCTTCACTGCCTACAAAATTTGAAGCTAAGAACGGAGAAGGTTGGCTCATAAAAGAATATAACAGTATTTCAGAGTTGAAAGTTACAAAAGCCCCCGATGAAGCTAATGTTTATAAAACATTTCCAATAGCTTGGATTCAAAAAGAAAATCCAGACTTTCCATGTTGGGAAGAGTCTTGGGAATACCTTGATATGACAGAAATAAATGAGTCAGATGAGCTAACAAAGAGATTTTTTAATGACTACGGTTCAAGTGAGAAGACAAAAATAGGTGGTTATGGTGCATATATTCAGTCACCCCCCTCTAATGAATATGAGTATATTTTTCAGATCTCATCTGAAGAAAAACCTAAATTTATGGTAGCAGATAATGGGAGTTTCTATATTCTAAAATCTAAGAAAACAAAAGATTGGCATCTTCATTGGGACTGTTTTTAAAGGGCCTGTGAAACATCAGTTAACAATATATTACCCTTTTCTACACAGTATTTTAACTTTTGTTAATCACTTAGATAAATATTAGCCCCGAGGTTTCGGCCTCGGGGTTTTGGTATTTAATACTTAGTTTAAAAAATCAAATTATTTTTTACCAAAGCAATTACTACATCCATTTGAGAATTATGAGACTTATATTCTCCAGCCATTACAAATTGCCAAAGTTTATTACGATCTTCAACTAGCGAAGGATTTTCTTTAAGTATTTCTAGGGCTTTAACTGCGTAAGTCTTATTCTTTATAGAAGTTGTATATCTACCAGATGCAACTCCTTTTACTAACCCTTCTTCACAAAGTCCTAAAAATGCACTTCTTGGGCATCCTTTTTGGGACCCCCAAGAATTCAACACAAAAATTTCAGTAGCAGCAATATCCCAAGCTTCTCTAGGCCTATACTCATCATTCGAAATAAGTAGTTCGACAGCTTTTACAGCAATTTCACTATATTTACTCATAATCTTTACCCTCCTTTATAAATATACCTCCTAATTAGTTATTCTATAAAAATTATATCAATAAATTTTGTTTTATAATCAAATTCGACAATTTTTGGTACATAAATTAGAAATTTATGCTATAATATAGAACATAAGTTCGCTTTGCGAAGGGGGGAATTATATGATTGGAACTGAACAACTAGAATCTATAGTAAATAAAGCAAACATTATAAAAGAATTTGCTCCTCTACCCTACTCTGCTTTGGGATATTTCTATTCTGATGGGGATTTTCACTTAATACTAATTAATAAGGAGATTAGAAAGGATGAAAGACTATATCGAACTATTCTTGCTGAAGAAATTGGGCATTATATGACTACTGTTGGAGATTATACTCCAAGAAGAGAAATGACATATTCAGAAAAAATTGATATCGATAAAAAGGAGCTGCTTGCTCTTAGATGGACGACTGATTTTCTGATTCCGACTGAGCTACTCTTGAAGGCCATTAAAGATAGGTTGGTTGGTAATTTTGAGGAAATGCTTGATTATTTTTATGTTACTGAGGAATTTTTGTTACATAAGCTAAGATTTATGGCCAAGGAGAAAATGAAGTGGGAGATTGATGATAGGAGATATTTGGTTTTGAGTGGTTTGCCTAGTTTGTATGTGTTTGAGGATATATGAAAACCCAGGAAGCCGTTAGTGGTTTCCTAGGTTTGCGTTAAACTTTGTTTAGGAAAAATATCGTGGTATAATATTTCACTTTATGATATGAATTGTTTCAAAATAATATGTTTTGAGTTTTATTGATCAAAATAATTACTCCATTTTATACAAGTATCCATCTGATTTAATCATTACTGCTAAATTCGGTTAATTTTATATCTAAACGTTCATAAACTAAATCTAGCAATTCAGATTTTTCCCCCTCATCAGTCATTTCATTACAGTAACTTACCAAAATTTCTTTAAATTCATGACTAGTAAACATTTCTTTATTGATAATTCTAGAAGAACATTAATTAATATTGCATTTAACTTAATTTGACAATCAGACTTATAAGCTATACCCGATTTGCTGTACACATAGAAAAGTATGTATAATATAAACAAGAAAGGAAGTGTTTAGCAATGGGGAAAAGCAAAGGATATAGTCCTGAATATAAAAAAGAAATAATAAGATTAGTTACAGAACAAGGTAAAAAGGTAAAGGATGTAGCATTAGATATAGGGGTTACTGAAACATCTGTTAGAAGATGGATAAAAGAATATGGTGATCACGGTAAAGATGCATTTCCAGGTAAAGGACGCTTAAGACTAGAAGATGAAGAAATCCGTAGGTTTAAAAAAGAATTAGCCGATGTTAAGGAGGAAAATGCAATACTAAAAAAGGCTATGTGCATCTTCACAAGACCCGAGAAATAAAGTATAGATTTATCAAAAAACATAGTTCCAAATTTCGCGTGGAGAAGATGTGCAAAGTGTTTAATATTTCAAGGAGCGCATATTACAGATAGTTTAAGAATCCTATTACTCAAAAGAAACAAGAAGATGATCAGCTTCTTAGGGAAATAAAACGTGTATATAAGGAATCACGTGAAACTCTTTCTGGTTACTTTATTAGGAGTAATAATTAACACTCTACCTTTACATAATCCAAAAGGTGCTATGGATATTAATCCACTTTTCCCAGTACCTGTAGGTAATACTACTAAAGCTTCCTCATGAGGATTTTCTTGAAAATGTGATTGGATCTTTAAATATGCTTCAATTTGCGGTCTTCTCAGTTTTTTATTTCCTTCAATATAGCATGGTGTATTTAAGAAATACATATAATCCCCCCTCTTATATTATATATGTAAGTTTATTTAACTATTTTTATAAAAATATCTTATCAAAATCAATACAATTTATGATACTATATTAATTATGCAAAATTTGTAAAAATCCTTTGACTAATATTGTCGATATTACACTGGTTTTATCCTTTTTGCTGACCTTATTTTAATAATTAACCACCCTTTCATACTACCTCATTGAAAAGCTATGATAAGGTTGTTTTGAATGACATACATTACATAATGCTTTTAAATTTTTTGTATTACAATTAAATTTATTACCGTCAATATGGTGAACATGTAGACTAGACTTTAAATGACTGCAATCCTTACCACATTCTTCACATTTCCAATTAACACTTTCTCTATATTTATTTGATATATTCCCCCAATTATCTGGATAAACATTAACTGGAGACGTAGTATCGCTATATGTTGGATTTTTATGTACATTACTATCAAACGTACTAAAAAACTCATCAATAGAAAATTTCGTAAAAATATCATTTCTATTCTGGTAATTAACAAATTTATAAGATTTATAATTGAGCGTTCTTAGACAATTCTTGCAGACTTTTAATTCTATTTCTTCCTCTTCCATTATCACATCATTAGTAGCCCTATCAATATAATTAACAATAAATACTCCATCTCTCCTACTACTAACTACATAACGATCATACCTGCCACTATCATTCATTTCTTGAAGTGTCGAACACCATGAGATGTGAAACTTATTTGGATTCTGAATATTATATTGATCTCGAATATAAACTATTACTTTATGTCCCTTATATTCCAATGTATTATCATCACAAATATCAACTTGACTTAAAGGTATTTCAATTCCTTTGCCTTTTTCCAACACTTCTCTTATTTGGATTTCTTTCCAGTCACTAGATACGGTAAATTTGGCAAAATAATCTTTTGGTATACCCATTTTACTTCTAACTCTCTTAAATACATCATTTTTCTTAAAATCAGGTAACTTCATTCTAATCACCATTTTTCTCTTTATATTGTTCTATTATTTCAGATATAATTTTATCAGCATTTGTTCTGATTTTAAATTCAACACGCCTAGATTTTTCCATGTCCTCTTCCCCGTTTTCATTAAAATATCTATGACTATATGACATTCCATTAGCTGTCAAATGTTCAATTAGCCAATCTTGACAATAATTCGTTTTTTCTAAATTCATTACATATTGTAGTACATTTCTTGTTCTTTCCTGAGATAGCTTCATATTATTAAAATAAGAATCCAATTCATTATTGCTACCAGTCCACTCACTTGATGTATATCCTTCTATTCTTATTTCTTCAATATTTAACTTATATTTACTATGGATAACATTTATATATCTTGGAAAAAAATTTTCAAGTATATTTCTAAATTCTTTATTTAAACTCGCTTTTCCCTTTTGAAAAAACACCTCTGGTTCTTGAAATCTTACCGACAAATCTTTTGGGTCTATAACTACATTCCAATTTTTTAGATCATCTTTAAATTCATCATATAAATCTTCATATATTTGAACTCTTATAGTGCTATATGTATTAAGAATCTGTTTTATAGCTTCTTGTTCATTTTCAATTGTTTCTTTTTCATAAAAAATTAAATCTTTTTCCTCATTTATTTTTATCATAAAGGAAATGGCTATAAATAAAAATATTATCATTAATCCTGACATTAAATCAGATATTGAAGCCCAAAGACTTTCATCCAAGTTATCATGAGATCTATTTTTTAAGAGCTTCATTTTACATAACTCCTTCTGATATTCTAACTATTTCTCTTAATTTTTCCGCTAATGGTGTATAGTCCTCTGCAAATTTATTAGAAATAGTAGCTAATTGTTCTCCAAGAGTTCTTAACGATTTACTTAACTCGTCTTTAAGTGTTTCATCTAATTGCTCTACTTTATTCTTAAATATCTCCTCCATTTGTTCAACAATAGTTGTTAATTGTACAGAAATATTTTTTGTAACGTCTGTTACTCCTTGATTCATTTCATTTACGGTCTTAACGACACTATTATTTATCTTGTTAGAAGTATCTTTCATTAAATTGCATTGTGATTTGAATACTTCTTGATTTAATTCAAGTGTTGTAGCCACTTCATTTGAAAACTGTGTTAAAGTTGTATTAAATCTATTAGTGGTATCTTGGATACATTTATTTATTTCTGGAACTGTTATTTTTAATTCATTAGTGATATTAGCTAGAGTAGACGTGCATTCTTTAATATCAGACTGATTACTTTTTACTGCTTCAAGAACAGGTATTAATTCCTGAGATAAACTTATCATTACATTAGCTCTTTCTGCTATACAGCTCATTGAGCTTTCAACATTTTTTATTCCATCTATTGTTATTTTTAGTTGATCAGTAGTTTGCTCTATATGTATTTTATAGTTCTCTTGCCATTCCAATAATTTCCCAACAGCTCTATTTAGTTCTTTAAAATTTTCTCCAAACTGTTCATTGATCTTGGTATTAAAATCTCTTATTACTTCTTTTAATGCTTCAATCAATGACTTGGAGTTTTGTTCAGCCATCGTTTCTGCAAATGCTTTAAATTGACTAATAAGTTCATCCTGTTTTCTGTTTAAATCTGTATTTAGTAATTTTATCTCTCTTGTTGTTTCTTCTTGTTTAGCTAAGTTTCTTTTTTCTTTTTCATCCATTCTTCTAAACATTTCTTCATGGCTTTCAATGATTGACGAGCTTATTATCTTAAGCTCTTTTAAAATTAATGGACCTATATCGTCTTCATCATTTTCAACATCTAAGTTTGAAGGCTTTATTATTTTCATACCAATTGATGAAAACATACCTATTACCGATGTAAAGAATGCTGTTTTCATACCCGTTAATAGATCAACCACACTAGTATCCATATCATTAGCATTAAACTTAAAAAGTGCATAAGTTATTCCTCCAAATGTTCCAAGAACACCAAGCGAAGCAACGATATTAGGAAGCGCTTTTCTTCCACCATAGTTTTCTTTTTTGTAATAAACGAATACAGGAACCGCCATAGCAACAATAGTTAATCCAATAATTATTATATTACTTAACGTCATACTCTCCATCCTCCCAATTTAATACTTACTTACTTATAATAGCAATTATTTCCCTGTATTTGAAGTGTTTCGACATATTTTCCCATGCATTTTTATATATTTTTATACTTTTGCTTACATATTTTATATTTTTATGCTACAATAGTATCGAACACACGTTCCGTTTAAAAGGAGGTCTATTATATGCCAACAGCAGCAATATACGCAAGAAAATCAAAAGCCACTGATAAAGGTGAATCCATAGAAAATCAAATAAAACGCGGACAAGCTCTCTGTGAGCTTCGTGGATGGGACCATGTAGTATATGAGGATTATGACTTCTCAGGTAAGACCTTAGAACGCCCTTCATTTGAACAAATGATGAAGGATGCTAGAGATGGAAAGTTTAAATACATAGTATGTTATAAACTTGATCGTATCTCTAGATCAGTTAATGACTTCTCTTCCCTCATTTATGATTTAAATAGCATAGGAATAGGCTTTATTTGTATTAAAGATAACTTTGATACTTCTACCCCTATGGGTCGAGCAATGATGTATATAACCAGTGTATTCGCTCAATTAGAAAGAGAAACTATTGCCGAGCGTGTTAGGGATAATATGATTGACAGAGCTAAGATGGGAAAATGGAACGGTGGTCCTATACCCTATGGATTCGATATACATAAATACACTATCGAAAATAATGGTAGAAATAAAAAGGTTTCAAGATTAATTATTAATAATGATGAAGCTTCTAAGATCAAGGAGTTTTATAAGTGGTACTCTGAATCAGATGGTTCTATTAGAAATAATGTATTTAAAGTAAATTCACCTGAGTATAATTATAAAACTAAAAATGGTGCTCAGTGGAGCCACAACCAAATGTCCAGGTTGCTTCAAAATCCTCTCTATTGTATAGCTGATGAAGCAGCATATGAGTACTTTAAAAATCATACTAAGGTTCAAATAGTAAATACTAAAGAAGATTTTAACGGTTCTCATGGCCTTATGTTCTATAACCGAAGAAAACCTCATAAGAAAACATCAAGACAAAGACAAGAAGAATACTGGATATTAGTAATCGGTGAACATGAGGGAATAATTCCAGGAGAAATGTACAGAGATGTACAAAACAAGCTAAATATTAACAAAAGTAGAGCTCCAAGGTTAGGACAAAGTTCGAAATCTGTCTTAGTAGGTTTAGTTAGGTGTGGTAGATGCGGATCTGCTATGTCTGTTTTCGGAAATACAAAATCATCTGGAAAAAGATATAAATACTTCAGATGTATTACCAGAGAACAGAAATCCAAATTATTATGCTCTAATATAAACGTTAGAGTCGATTTATTGGAGGATTTGGTTATTAAGCATATAAATGGTCTATGCGAAAACAAAAAGTTCGTACAGGAGTTTTTAAAGCGTTCTAATGATGAAATAGATAATAAAAAAGTATCTCTAGTAACCAAGAGAAATAAACTTTATAAAGAAATGGATGTCTTAGATAAAGAAATAGATAATCTTGTATCTGCGCTTGGCAAAGGTACCCTTCCAGAGCTGATTATTAAAAGGAAGTACAAAGAATTAGAAGAAAAGCAAAAAGGACTTAAGACTAGTCTCAATAAAATTGAATATGAACTTAATAGTAATTATGAATATAGTTATGATCTGGAAAGCATTATGAAATATATAAAGGATTTTAAAAATTCTTATGGGTATTTAGATTTTGATGAGAGAAGAAAGTTACTGAAGAGTATCGTTAAAGAAATTATTGTAGATGGAGATAAAGTTAAGATGGAACTCTATTTTGTTCCCAATGAAAAGTATGATAATTTGTCATTTTGCCTACACACGGACATGGGTTCATACTAGCAACCATGATAAATTTCGATGGATAAGTCACAGTTGCATTTACCCTTGAGATAGTCACTTCTTCATCTTCCATAGGCTGCCTTAGGACTTCTAATACACTTTTCTGAAATTCCGTAAGTTCATCTAAGAAAAGCACTCCTAAATGTGCTAGGGAAACGTCGCCGGGTTTAGGGATTTTGCCGCCTCCTATTAAAGAAACCCTTGAGGCAGTGTGATGTGGAGCTATAAAGGGTCTACTCTTTATTAATGAAGCATTACTTGGCAAAAGACCTGAAATGCTATATATTTTGGTTACTTCTATGGACTCTTCTATATCCATATCGGGAAGTATAGTAGGGAATCTCCTTGCCAACATTGTCTTACCAGACCCCGGTGGCCCAATTAGTATAATATTATGTCCACCGGCGGCTGCTATTTCAAAGGCTCTAATAACACTTTGCTGACCCGAAACTTCATTAAAGTCCATATCATAAGTTTTTTCACTTTTATCTCTGTCATAGGTATTAGCATATATTTTTGAATTTGTTTCTCCATTAAAATACTTTATTATCCCTGACAAATCATCAAAGGGATAGATTTCCATGTCTTCAATTATATTTGCTTCATAATAATTTTCCCTAGGTAAAACCACCTTTTTATATCCCTTTTCTCTCAGTGAAATAACTATGGGAAGCACTCCTATAACTCTATTGAGCCTGCCATTTAATGATAATTCACCTATAAAAGCAAATTCCGACAGCTCTTTATTCATAATTTGCTGTGAAGCAGTTAATAGTCCTATTGCAATAGGCAAGTCTAAGTGGGTTCCCTCTTTCTTAGTATTGGCCGGTGCTAAATTTATAGTTATTCTTTTTATAGGAAAACTAAAGCCCGAGTTCTTTATGGCTGCTCTTATTCTTTCCTTGGATTCCCTTACTGCAATATCGGGAAGTCCAACAATAGAAAATGATGGTAACCCATTAGATATATCCGTTTCTACATTTACTATCTCCCCATCCAGCCCCTTGAGAACACAGCTAATTATATTTGATAACACCCAAAAACCTCCTTTTACCAAGAATATTCTAAGGCCATGAATTATATTGGTATAATGCTTTATCTCTCATATAATTCAATATCAATATATAAATTCCTTCATTTTTTTACATTTTTTTCTTTCATTTACATATAGAACATTTTTTATTTAAAATTTATTAGTATCATGATATTTTTTAAGTTTTTATTTTACAAATTTCCTTAACAAATTAACTTACCTTAGAATATTATACTAATGAGCAAAAGAAAATTTTTCAAAATAATATGGAGGTGAATTAATGGCTGGTAATTTATTTGATGGTTTACTGGGTGGCATTGGTGAAGATAATAGTTTATTGTTTTTGATACTGCTGTTCTTCCTATTTAGTGGCAGTGGTAGTAATATTTTGGGAGATTTCTTAGGTGGCGTTGGTGGTGGTCCACGTCAATCTGGCCATCGTTGAGGATAGTTTTAATGAAAAGTATATTTCTCAATATATTTTCAAGAGCTGAGGGGTCCTCAGCTTTTTTTAATAGGGTTTTATTGATTAAAGAAATGTCATATTTAATATAGTTTGAAATCACCCAAGCTATATCATATTTGTTATATAAGCCTTGGTCACTTTACCATATCATATTAAATATAATATATTACCACTTTCCCTACATCTATAATTTTTAACATTCTAATAGGTATATGCATATTATAGTATAAAAACCATTTAAAATGGAGTGGTGAATATGTATCGTAGATCTATGAAGCCCCATAGACCCCCTAGGTCTAATGAACCTCGCAAGCCGCAAAACTGCTTTAAGCATTGTGCTTTTACGTATACTGTTAAGCTAGGAGATACACTCTATAAGATTTTATCGGATTTCAATGTAAATATTCATGAATTAAAAAGATATAACCTTCATATACGTAACCTAAATCATATTATTCCTGGTGATGTGCTATGTATTCCGAAACCAAGACCATACTGTTCCTTCTTAACCCCTACAGATAGTGCGCCTTTAGATTCCTACGTTGTTATTGCAGAATCAAATGGAATTTATCTCTTAGCAAATTTACCATCTATCACAGAATTAAAGGGGGATTTTGATGAATATTATGCTTATGCTGTTAATCCCTTTGGTAAAAATTTTGCTAAACTTTCATGTATCTCAAATAACCCGACCATTTGGTCAGGTCAGATTAATATGATAGAATTAAATCCATTTACAAGAATCTATGTAAGTGCAACAAATGGCAAAAAAAAATCCGATCAAGCTAATGAGCTTATACTGTTTGAAAGCACTTAAGCACTTTAAAAAATTATCATTTTTCATCTTTTTTAAGCCCTAAACCCAGATTGTTTTCGGCTTAAGACACATTCAAAAAATAAACCAGTCATCTTACTCATACTTTTCATTTTTTTCCCCAATACTCAATCATTTGCATACAGTGGGTATCGGTGTGATTGAGTGCTTAGAAAATAATAAAACTTACTTCGTAATATGACTAGTTTATTTTTCATATGTCCTAATATCTCTGTTAGAACCAGTCTTTTATGCATTAATCCTAACAAACAATATTTTCTATATGATTAATTTTTGCTTTATTAAAATCATTTAAAAATACTTCAATGGCATCAACCCTAATATCTGAATCATGAATTCTATTTTGACTCAAATAGAAATTGATGGTCTTTAATATCCTATTTATTTTAACCCCATTTATTGCTTCAATAGGTCTACCATAGCTTGAAGCATGTCTAGTTTTAACTTCTATAAATATATAATAACTCTTAAGCTTAGCAATAATATCAATTTCTCCAAACCTACACCGATAATTGCGATCCAATATCCTATAACCCTTCTGTCTGAGAAACTGAACAGCTAAATCTTCCCCCATGTCCCCTATTTTTTTTGTGTTCAAAAACAATTTCCCCCTATTCTTTATCCAATCTAGCTATAAATGTTAAAACCTCCGCAACTACATTATAAAGCTCTGGTGGTATTTCGTCCCCAATTGATAAATTATATAATTGCTTAGAAAGTTTTTCGTCTTTATATATGGGAATATCATTTTCTTTAGCAATTTCATTTATTTTCTCAGCGGTAAGTCCTTTTCCCTGGGCAATAACCTTAGGTGCTGTATCCTTTTCAGAATTATATCTTAAGGCGTTGGCTATTTTTTTCTTTTTCATATGATTACACCCTTATATCCAATGTATTTAATCTACTTTTATTATCCATATCTATGTTTGTTAGGTTAATACTTTCCTCTGAAACTTTATATTTAAATAGAATACTATTAAAATCATATTTATTAAGACTATCGTACAAAATTTTCTCTTTGAATTTAATAATATTTTTGACCTTTTCATTATGTACTCTAAAATTTAAGCTTAAATCCTTTTTATTTAATTCAATTAATACCTGCACCAAATCCAAGTTATTTGTATTTAAGGATATAAATATATTAGTGCCATTTTCACTCTTTTTTTTGTTGCGTTTAGCGTCCTTATTGATATATATATCAAGATTTTTAAGGGAATTGTTTACATGTAATGGTACCTGAATAAAATTAATGTTATCATTTAATTTATTGACAAAATCTAATGAAGTTTTTAATTCTTCAATATGCTTGTTTACAATGGATTTTGCTTCTATACCCAAGGAACTATCCTTTATAGTTTCCAACCGCTCAAATAACTCTTTCATAATCGAATTAAATTTATCCTTTTCCTTTAAATTAGATATATCAAATTTTCGTAATAAGTCTATAAGTTGATTCTTAGTATTTATTTCTTTATTATTTATTTCTTTATTATTTATTTCTTTATTATTTTTTTCTGTCCTATCAATTTCTTTTGTTCCATCATTTTTTTCTAATTCTTTAAGAAGCCCTTGAATTTGATTGGTAATGGTTTTTTCTCCCAATATGATATTGTTCAATAAAGCAAAATTTTTAGTGCTAAAATTCATATTATTTTTAAGCATAAATACTAATTTTTCTAAGGAAATATTACTATTATTATCAAATAGATCCTTAATAAATATTGTGTCAGTATTGGCCTTGTTAACTTCCGAATTAGTTTTATTGACCTCTATAGGGGCACTTTTATCAACATTTTCTTTTGCAATTACTCTTTCCCCATCATGCTGAATATCATCCTGTACATTGATTTTCCCTGCGGTAATTTCAATTTCCCTTTGTATAAGATTTTTTAGTACTTCTTTAATATCATCATTTATGATTTGAGAACTAATGGGTATATCATTATTTTTTACAAATTCAGCAAGTTTACCATAATAATTTTTTGTAGACAATAATTTATCAACATTATCCTTAGTTATTGGTATTTGATTTTTATATAAAAGCTCAATTAAATCTTTATTGTTATCGTCTACCTTAATACCTATTTGAGACAGCTTGTCTTCTAAGGAATGGGATGAAGGTATATTGCTTTTTATAAATAACTTATCATCAATCTTATCACTAACAATAAACTCAACGGTATCCCCAACATTATAGCCAATTGCTGAAGCATCCTTTGCTTCCAATGTGAGGTTATTATGCATCTCTAGGGTTATTAGATCCCCTAACATTGCCGTAACCTTTGCCTTAAATATATCTCCCACATTTAGTCTAGATAATACATCGTTGTTCATTGAACTATTTTTATTATAGACTAGATTAATTAAATTTTGTATTTCCATAATTATCACCCTATATATAATTTAAGAAAATCTTAACCCGTATATTCAAGGACACAAGAGAGTTTTGAATCTTCTATGAATAGTCTGGACTCAATACTACTTTAATATGTTCTTAAGAAAGCTTTTCCTATGCAGAGGAGTTATGCCGTATTTTTCTATAGCTTCATAATGTTCCTTTGTACCATACCCCTTATGCTTTGAAAAATTATATCCTGGATATTCCTTTTCATAATCTTTAACCAAACTATCTCTAGTCACCTTTGCTATAATTGATGCGGCTGCAATTGATATGCTTTTACTATCTCCCTTAATTATACTTTTCTGCTTAATATGTATATCGGCTATTTCTAATGCATCAATTAACAAAAAATCCGGTTTCACCTTTAATGAGTTAATGGCTTGTTTCATTGCAAGCTTTGTAGCATTAAATATGTTTATTTTATCAATGGTTTCATTGTCCACAATCCCGACTCCAATTGCTAATGCTTTTTCTTGAATCTTAATAAATAATTGCTCCCTTTTTTTCTCAGATATCTTCTTAGAATCATTAACTCCAACAATCATTTCACCCTTAGGTAAAATCACGGCAGCAGCAACCACTGGTCCAGCTAAGGGACCTCTACCTGCTTCATCTAAACCAGCAATCAAGTTGTAGCCCAGATTAAAGGTATTTGTTTCTATTGACCACATTTTCTTCAATCTTTCTAATTCCTTTTTGATACCTTCCTGCTCCTTTTTAAGCTTTAAAGCTAATTTATTAACAGTTTTCCTTGTATCTTGATTCAAAATATCTATGTAAGAGTATTTTTCCTCTTGCTCTAACCCACTTATATATTTCTCAATTTCTTTAAATGACATTTTTGAAATATCCATAGCTCAAACCCTTTCTAAATTTAATTATTTTAATAAGAAAATTATAACATAATATAAAAAATAGAAAGCACAATTTTTATGCTTCCTATTTTAATGTATTATTATTTTTTCCCCATTAGGAATCCCCTAATACTTGGAACTCTAAATATCCTCAGGACTTTCCAGGGTTATTTTCCCAAGGGTTCCTTTTCTAAATTCATCTAATATTATCTTAGAAACCTTAGTGTAATCTATTACTCCACCGGAGCGTATACAGCCCCTCTTTTTACCTATATTCTCCATATTTATTACAGGATTTTCGTCCAGCTCCTCAAGCTTATACCTATCCTTTAAGCTATTAGGATAATTAACCGATAGTTTTTCTAGGAACTTAACGCATAACTCATCAATATCCAATATCTCATCCTTTATAGCCCCTGTGAAAGCCAGATTTAAACCTACTTCTTGATCTTCAATCTTAGGCCAAAGTATCCCAGGAGTATCAAAAAGCTCTAAATCTTTTCTTAATCTAATCCACTGTTTTCCCCTAGTCACCCCTGGCTTATTACCAGTCTTTGCTGTTTTTTTACCAGCCAATTTGTTTATTAATGAGGATTTACCTACATTGGGTATACCTACAATCATGACTCTAATAGCCCTTACCTTACGTCCTTTGTTCTTCATAGCATCTATTTTATCTTTTACAGAATTTTTAACGGCATCAATTAGATTGTTCATACCTTCACCTGTAATAGAATTAACGGGGATAGCTTTAATCCCCTTGTTCCCATAAAATGAAATCCAATTGTTTAGTTTCTTTGAATCTGACAAATCAGACTTATTCAAAATAATAACCTTTGGCTTATTCCCAATTAGATTATCAATATCGGGATTTTTACTACTTATAGGTATTCTAGCATCTAAAAGCTCTATAACAACATCTACAAGCTTCAGATTACTTTTAATAAGCTCCTTGGTCTTCTTCATATGCCCAGGATACCAATTTATAATCATATACATCACCACTCAAGAATTATTTTTCCAATTATATGCTGCTGATTCACAAAACCCACTTCTTTATATCTACTATCTATACTGACCTTCCTATTATCCCCAAGTACAAATAAATAATTATTAGGAATATATCTTTTAGAAAAATTATCACCAATAGAAGCAGATATATAGGTTTCCTCCAAAACATCGTTATCTATGTAAATAGCTTCACCTTTAATTTCAATACTTTCTTCCCCTAAACCTATAATGCGTTTAACAAAATATTCCTTATCTCTATCATCATTTACAAAAACTATAATATCTCCCCTATAAGGATCAGAAAACACATATGCTAACCTATTTACTAAAACCCAATCTCCATCCTTTAAACTGGGATACATAGAGTTCCCTTTGATTTTTATGGGTCTTAAGCTAAAACATCCAATTATCAAACAAAATATCAATATTATGATTATGTTTTTTAGATTTTTCTTTATCATATTTTACACCCTATTATAAATATACATGTATATGAGTCAATCTTTAGGAAGGAAAGTAGTCTTTGAACTCTCCTTTATAATATTATTACTTCCTAAAAGTCAGAAAAATATGTAGGATATAAATAAAAGGGACTGATAACAGTCCCTCCTCTTAGTAGCGTTTTTTCTCTTTAACCTTAGCAGCTTTTCCAACTCTTTCTCTAAGGTAATTTAATTTAGCTCTTCTAACTTTTCCTCTTCTTGTCACTTCGATTTTTTCAATCTTTGGTGAATGAATTGGTAAAGTCTTTTCAACACCTACACCATAAGAAATTTTTCTTACTGTAACTGTTTCTCTAGCGCCACCTTGTTGTCTTTTAAGAACAATACCTTCAAAAATCTGAATTCTTTCTCTTTTACCCTCTTTAACCTTTAAGTGAACTTTTACAGTATCACCTATTCCAAATTCAGGTATTTCAGCTTTAAGCTGTTCTTTTTCTAATTCTTTGATTATTTCCATATTCATAGTTACTACCTCCTTCCATCATAGACGTTCATTCTACAGCCTTGTAAAAGAGGACCGTCCGTATTGCCACATGTTATTATATCACAGCATTACCTGCTAGACAACCACAATTTAAAATTTTTATTCTTTTTCATTTATAATTTCTTCAATATATTTTTTTAGCTTTGCTTTTTCCTTAATACTAATATCATCCCGCTGAAATAACTTGTCTATTAAATCCGGTCTTCTTTCAATAGTTATTTTTATCGATTCCTTTGTTCTCCATTCATCAATTAATTTATGATTTCCAGATAAAAGTATTTGGGGAACAAGGTGACCTTCATAAATGGCGGGCCTTGTATAATGGGGGTATTCTAAAAGACCACTATAAAAGCTTTCTTCTATATAGGAATCATTTTTATTTAAGACCCCTGGAACTAACCTAGCTATAGAATCTATAAGTACCATTGCCGGTAATTCTCCACCAGTAAGAACATAATCACCAATAGAGATTTCATCGGTGACCCAATTATCAATAAATCTTTGATCAATTCCTTCATAATGCCCACAAACAAAGATTAGATTTTCTTCCCTAGACAATGTTTTTGCCATTTCCTGATTAAATCTTTTTCCCTTAGGAGTCAAATAAATAACTCTTCTGCTATTGTTGTCCTCAGTTAATGACTCCATAGCGTCAAATAGGGGTTGGTTCATTAAGACCATTCCCGATCCTCCCCCATAGGTATAATCATCTACTCTTTTATGTTTATCCTTTGAAAAATCTCTAATATTAATAGGATTAATCTTCACTATACCTTTTTCTTGTGCCCTTCCAAGTATGCTTTCATTCATAATAGAAGTAAACATTTCCGGGAAAAGTGTAAGAATATCAATAATCATTCTACCATACCTTCTATAAGCCTAACCTTTATTATATTTTCTTCTATATTTATTTCTTTTATGAATTCTTTAACCGCAGGCACAAGGATTTTTTTACTGCTTTCATCATGTTCTATAACATATATATCCTGTGCTGCATTTTGTATAACATCCATAAGCTTACCTATGTAGTTACCATCTTCATCAATAACTCTTGACCCCACTAAATCAAATATATAATATGTATCATCGGGTAAAACTCTCATGTCTTCTTTATCAATAACAATATACTTTTCCCTTAGCTTTTCAACATCATTTACACTATTTAAACCCTTAAACTTCACAATGGCAAGCTGTCCTTTATATCTTACCCTTTCAATCTCAAGCTTAGTACCTATTTCATCTTCTAAAAATAGATATTCCAGCTCTTCAAATCTTTCCTTATGGTCAGTTAATGGGTATATTCTAACTTCTCCATTCAAGCCTTGAGTATTAACAATCTGTCCTATCCTTACTTTTTCACTCACCCAATCACCCTCTCATATGGTTAAGTTTTTAAATGGGAGATTACACACGGATTCAATCATCATTTACATTATTAATATTGGCAAAGAATATAATAATTATAATAATTTAAAAATTGCTAGGGAAAATATATGTGTATTCTCCATAGCCAAATTGAAGCTTAAATTGATACCCATATATAAACAAAAAGGATTAGGGCTACCTAATCCTTTTTGTTTTATTGAATAATCTCAACTACAACTCGTTTATTTTCTCTAGTAGCAGCTGCTTTTACAACTGTTCTAATTGCTTTCGCAATCCTACCCTGTTTCCCAATTACTTTACCCATATCTTCAGAAGCAACTTTTAATTCAATAATTACTGATTGAGTACCTTCAATCTCATTAACCTGTACTTCTTCGGGATGGTCAACTAAAGCCTTAGCAATAATCTTAACTAATTCACCCATAAATTCACCCCCTAGAAGCCAAACTAGGCTTTCTTAGCTTCTTCAAACTTTTCAGTAACACCGTGCTTTTTAAATAGATCTTTCACAGTATCAGTTGGTTGCGCACCACTCTTAAGCCACTTAACAGCTTTTTCATCATTTATCTTAATTTCAACTGGCTCAGAAACAGGATTATAGTATCCAATTTCCTCGATACATCTACCATCTCTTGGTGAACGTGAGTCTGCAACTACTATTCTATAAAATGGTTTCTTTTTAGCTCCCATTCTTCTTAATCTTATTTTTACTGCCATTATATTCACCTCCTTCAAATTCTATTGAATATTTATTCTTAAAAGAACGGCAATTTAAATTTACCGCCTTTTTTTAGCCCTTTTTCCATGCCAGACAGTTGCTTCATCATTTTTTTGGTTTGTTCAAATTGTTTAAGCAACTTATTTACTGCCTGAACACTGGTTCCACTACCCTTAGCAATCCTCTTCCTTCTACTTCCTTTAATAATAGAAGGGTTTTTTCTTTCCTCAGCAGTCATTGACTGTATAATAGCCTCTATATGAACTAATTCCTTTTCATCAACATTTAGGTTTTTAAGACTCTTATTACTTACACCAGGCATCATCTCTAAAATCTGATTTAATGGCCCCATATTCTTCATTTGCTCAAGTTGATCTAAAAAGTCTTCTAAATTGAATTCTTGAGTTTTTATTTTCTTTTCCAGTTTCTTAAGCTTATCTTCATCAAAGTTTGCTTGTGCTTTTTCTATCAGACTTAAAACATCACCCATTCCCAATATTCTTGAAGCTAATCTATCGGGATAAAATGGTTCAAGATCAGTGAGTTTTTCTCCTACACCAATATATTTTATCGGTTTTCCAGTTACTGCCCTAACTGATAAAGCAGCCCCACCTCTAGTATCACCATCTAGCTTAGTTAATATGATCCCATCTATACCTAACTCTGTATTAAAGGTCTCTGCAACATTTACTGCATCTTGACCAGTCATTGAGTCAACTACCAACATAATCTCATGTGGTTTAACCTCTGATTTTATATCCTTTAATTCATCCATGAGTTTTTCATCAATATGAAGTCTTCCGGCGGTATCTATGATAACAACATCGTTACCATATTTTTTAGCATGTTCAATACCGGCTTTCGCTATATTGACTGGACTTACTTTGTCTCCCATGGAGAAAACAGATATTTCTAACTTTTCTCCAACTACGTGAAGCTGTTTAATAGCTGCTGGCCTATAAACGTCACAGGCAACTAATAAAGGTCTTTTTCCAAGCTTTTTAAGTTGTCCACCAAGTTTACCGCCAGTAGTAGTTTTACCGGCACCCTGTAAACCAGTTAACATAATAACTGTAGGAGGTTTAGAAGAAAACGTAATCTTACTTTGAGTATTACCCATTAGCTCTGTTAATTCTTCATTAACAATTTTTATTACCTGCTGCCCTGGTGTCAAGCTTTCCAGAACCCCATGGCCAACTGCTCTTTCGGTAACCTTTTTAATAAAATCCTTTACAACTTTATAGTTTACGTCGGCTTCAAGTAACGCAAGCTTTACTTCACGCATTGCAGCTTTTACATCTTTTTCACCCAGCTTACCTTTACCCTTTAATTTCTTAAAGGTGTCTTGAAGCTTTTCGGAAAGACCTTCAAAAATCATTTTAAAACCTCCTTAAGTCTCTACCTACAAGTTCAATAGCATTACATGCTTTCATCAAGAATTTGAATAATGGATTCTTTTATTTTATCTATCTCATTTGAAATATGCTTTTTATCATTATCTATGATAGTACTAAATCTATCCATGGATTTAAGTAGCTGATTTACTTTATTTCTAGTATTAGAGAATTTATTTAGTAAACCAAGCTTCTCTTCATAATCTTCCAATATTTTTTTTGAGCGCTTTAATGTATCATAAACTGCTTGTCTGCTTATACCAAGGTTTTCTGATATCTCTCCTAGGGAAAGATCTTCTATACAATACAAACTTAAAATTTGCTGTTGTTTTTCTGTAAGCAGATTACCATAAAACGCATATAGATTACCAAGTTTGATTTTTTTTTCAAACATTATTAACACTTCCTAAAAATATGCCTGTAAAGGTTTTGTGCTTTACAGATGTATTTTATACTACTATTATTTCATTGTCAATAGGAAATATAATAAATTTTAATTATCACTTAATAAAGCCTTTACAAAATCCTTTGGATTAAATGGCTGTAAATCCCTTACACCCTCGCCTACTCCGATAAACTTTACTGGTATATCAAGCTCCGATGTTATTCCCAAAACAACTCCACCCTTTGCGGTTCCATCTAATTTAGTTAATGTAATTCCAGTAATATCAGCCACTTCCTTAAAGGTCTTAGCTTGTTGTATTGCATTTTGTCCCGTAGTAGCATCTAATACTAAAAGCACTTCTTTTCTAGCTTCGGGATACTCTCTATCAATTATTTTGAAAACTTTACCTAGCTCATTCATCAAATTCTTTTTATTATGTAATCTTCCAGCAGTATCACAAATCAATACATCTATCTTTCTTGCCTTTGCCGCTTGTATGGCATCATATATTATAGCAGCTGGATCTGAACCTTCCTGTTGATGAATTACGTTCACCCCTACTCGGTCACCCCAAATCTTTAGTTGGTCTATAGCTGCTGCTCTAAAGGTATCTCCCGCCGCCATAAGTACTTTTTTGCCACTTGCCTTAATATTATAAGCTATTTTCCCAATAGATGTAGTCTTACCTACTCCATTTACGCCTATAACAATAACTATAGCGGGTGAAGGAGATATATCTAAAGCATTATCCTTTGTAGTTGTCAATAAATCCTCTAAAATGTCCTTTAAAACAGTTTTTACTTCTTCAGTATCAGATATTTTTTTTATTTTGATTTCATCCCTTAGTTTTTCTATGATTTTCATAGTGGTAGTAATCCCTACATCCGAAACAATAAGGATTTCTTCTAATTCCTCAAGAAATTCTTCATCAACCTTAGTATAGGATTTCATTAATGAGTCTATTTTTTCAGTAATACCTTTTCTAGTTTTTGTTAGTCCCGATTTTAATTTTGAAAAGAAACTACCTGATTCTTGTTCTGGTTCTAGATCAGCATTTTCATCTTCCACTGATACCTCAGCTGTAATTTCTCCATTAGTCTCATCTTCTTTTATATCATTTATTTCGTCAAGAATAGTTTCTTCTTGAATTACTTTTTCTTTAATAACTTCTTCTTGAGTAGGTTCCCCTTCATCAATACTTTGTTGGAATTCCTCTCCTTGCTTCACTTCATCCTTAGGGGTTTCTTCCTTCAATTCATC
This sequence comes from Maledivibacter sp., assembly GCA_025210375.1. Classification (NCBI taxonomy): domain Bacteria; kingdom Bacillati; phylum Bacillota; class Clostridia; order Peptostreptococcales; family Caminicellaceae; genus Maledivibacter; species Maledivibacter sp. Next base: position 47,461 of record JAOASB010000034.1, read on the forward strand.
TTCAATGATATCTTCTTTAACTTCCTCATCCTTTATAACGTCCTCTTTAACTATATCTTCTGGGTTATTTTTTTTAAACTTTCCAAAGATTTTCTTTAACATTTTTCTTCCCTCCAGTATGTCATCCTACTTTTAAAACTTTGTATCCCAAATATCTGGGCAGCCATATTAATCATCTTTAGACCATAAATAATGACCCCAACCTTAGAACTTCCAAAGTAAAAAGAGTACTTTTTCTAACTTGCCACTTCACTTAGCTTTACTGACACAACCTTTGAAACTCCATATTCTTGCATTGTTATACCGTATAAATAATCAATGATTTCCATTGTACCTTTCCTGTGGGTAATAACAATGAATTGGGAATTTTTTGAAAACTCCTTCAAGAATTCAGCAAATCTAAATATATTTACATCGTCTAAGGCTGCCTCAATTTCATCTAATATACAGAAAGGCGTTGGTTTAGTCCTAAGTATGGAAAATAGCAAGGCTATGGCAGTTAAGGCCTTTTCACCTCCAGAAAGCAAACTTAGATTCTGAAGTTTCTTTCCTGGGGGTTGAGCTATAATATCTATATTACTTTCTAATAAATTTTCCTTTTCTTCTAATATTAGCTTTGCCTTTCCACCATTAAAAAGCTGATTAAATATTGTACTAAAATTTTCATTTATTTCTTCAAAACTTTTCTTGAATTGCTTATTCATTGTATTTTCTAATTCTTTAATCACTTTATTTAGTGATTCCTTTGCCTTTGTAAGGTCTTCTTTTTGAGAGTTTAAAAATGAATATCTTTCATTTACTTCCTCGTATTCTTTGATAGCACTTATGTTTACTTCTCCTAATTTCTTAATTTCCTTATCCAAAAAATTTATTCTCTTAGATGCTTTATTAAAATCCTCTATCTCACTTTTATGATTTAATGCATCTATATAGCTTAGCTCATGTTTTTCCCATATCTTTTTAATTAGGTTATCGTTTTGAAGCTCCAATCTGGCCTTTCTAACCTCAATCTTATGCAAACTATCTCTTAAATCATCTAAGGCATTATCAATTATCTGTATTCTTTCAACTAATTCTTTATTCTTATTACTCCAATTACCTTTTTCTTCTGTAAATTTGTTAATATTATATTCAATTTGCTTACTAAGCACATCATTATCACCCATAGACATTAGTATATTCTCAAGCTTTATTAAAAATTCTTCCTTTTCCTTTGTTAAATTTGATAGCTCATTTTCTTTGTTTATCCTATTATTTTTCCAAGCTTCAATAGTAGTCTGTATCCTAGTAATTTCACTGGTATTATTATCTTTTTTCTCTTTTAATGAGGCCAATTTTATTTTTATTGAAGTAATCTTTTCCTTTAATGCGTTTAACTGATTTTGTTTCTCAGCAATAATATTAGCCATGATTTTAATGTTGCTTTGAATATCATCGTCTTCTTTCTTGAGAGATACAATGAACTCGTCCTTGCTTAATATAGAGTCCTGCATATCCTTCAAATCACTTTCTAAATCTTCAAGCTCTTTACTTAAATTATCCATTGACATATTAAGTGATTGACCTTGGCTTTTTATATTGGATAATATATTTTCTTTCTTTAGTAACATAAGCTTGGTATCCTCAATAAATGATGCGTTTTCCTTAAGGTCGCTATTTATATCCTCTATTCTTTTCTTTAATTCTTCTAAATCCCCTTGATATTTAATAGTTAATTTACTAAGATCAGATATCTTAGTCTCAAGCTCTTTTAGTTTTCTCTTTCTTCTAAATACATTTACTGTTTTTGATTTATAGCTTCCCCCGGTCATAGTTCCTCCAGGATTTATAACATCTCCATCCTGTGTCACTATCTTATATTTTTTCACTAGCTTTGACACCTTAACAGCGGTATCTATATTATCTACTATGATAGTCTTACCTAGCAAATAATTAAAAAGACTATCATATTTATTGGAAGTTATAATTAAGTCACTGGCAATTCCAACGAATCCTCCGAATTGCTTTAACTTTGATTCTATATTCTCTCTATTTTGTCTTGAAAACACATTAGTTAGTGGAAGAAATGTTACACGCCCTAGGTTATTTTGCTTTAAGTACTTTATTATTCTTTTTGCTACATCTTCATCATTGCATACAATATACTGCATAGAGTAGCCTAATGCCACTTCCATAGCTATCTCATATTCCTTTGGTATGCTCATAAGCTCCGCAACGACTCCATGTACTCCATTTCCCAGGTTTCTATCATCTTTACATACCTTCAAGGTTTTTCTTACCCCCATGCTAAATCCTTCATAGGACTTGTCCATGGCGTCAAGAACCTTTCTTTCAGACTGCATATCCCTTAAATTATTTTTTTCCTTTTCAAAGGTTTCCAGTGTGTTTTGATAAATACCCCTATACTGATTATTTTCCTTTATTAATTCTTCTTTTCGAAAGGTCTTTTGTTTTAAGGTATCTCTTATTTCTTCAATTTCCTTTGTTATTATTCTTAAGCCTTCAAGATTTTCCTTTTCATCATTACTCAATTTTTCTTTCTCATCCTGAATTTTATTTATTCTATTTACAATATTATCCTTCAAGGTGTTTATACTGTTTATTTCACTTTTAGTAGAAGAAATGGTATTAAGTAATTCAATAACCTTACTTTTTAATTCTTCTAATTCATTTTGATTTGTAATAATAAAATTATTATTATCTTCAAATTTTATATTTTCACTAATCAACAATTCATTGTTTTCTGATATGAGTGAATCTAGTTCGTCTTTTTCACACAATAGACGTGATAATTGTATATTAACATCCTTATCTTGATCAGAAATACCTTGTATTTCGTTTTCTATCCTAGATACATTATTATCTATATTTTGGATTTTTTCTTGAAAAAGTATTTTTTCCCCTTCTAATTTTTTTATCAAATTAGTTATTTCAAAATAATTTTCCTTCATGCTCTGAATATCATTATGTAGGCCTTCAATTTTTTCCTGACACTTCTGTTGTTCTTCAGACACATGTTCTTTTTTATTTAAATAGTCTTCGTATTGCTTCTTAACAATATAAAATTGTTCCTCTTCAGCTTTAAGCTTTAGCTTTACATCCTCTATTTCTTTTATAAATATACTGAGTTCTAGTTCCTTAAGCTCCTTTGACAAGGTAAGAAAGGTTTTGGCTTTTTCACTTTGACTTTTTAGGGGCTCAATCCTTGCTTCAAGCTCTCCTAAAATATCATCTATTCTTATAAGATTTTGCTTTGTATTATCAAGCTTCTTTTCAGCCTCTAATTTCCTAGACTTGAATTTGACAATTCCCGCGGCTTCTTCAAATATTTGCCTTCTTTCATCGGGTTTATTACTTAATATACCATCAATTTGACCTTGTCCAATAAGTGAATATCCATCTATACCGATTCCAGTATCCATTAACAATTCACGGATATCCTTTAGCCTACAGGTGGTTTTATTTATAAGATACTCGCTTTCTCCTGAGCGGTATAATCTCCGAGTTATAGTAACTTCACTATAATCTATAGGTAAAAATTTTTCACTATTATTAAAAGTTAGTGATACCTCAGCTAAACCTAGGGGTTTTCTATGGGAAGTTCCATTAAAAATAATGTCTTCCATTCTACTCCCCCTCAAGGTCTTTGGACTTTGTTCACCCAGAACCCATCTTACAGAATCTATAACATTACTTTTACCACTGCCATTTGGTCCAACAATACCAGTGATTCCATCCCTAAAATCTATTGATATCTTATCCGCAAAGGATTTAAATCCATGAACTTCGAGTTTTTTAAGGTACAAAGCACACACCTCTTCTTTCTATTATGGAATCCCTATATTTAAGGGTGTACTTAAACATTTTATCATAACTTTTTGAAAAAGAAAATAACACCTTTATCTTAGGTGTTATCAGATTGTAGACAAAATCTACAAGATGACCGGCTGCCTAAAAATCTGAAGTTCGAGGCGTGCTGAAAGGGAGAGGCCGCAGCGTATATAAACATACGCAAGGGTTCTTGACCTAGACAACAACGAAGAAATTCGGGTTTTTAGGTAGCCTAATAACACCTTTATCTTGGGTGTTATATCATTATTTCATTTATTACCTTTTCATCATTTATTGTAATTCTCACTTCTTTTTTTCCCATGCTTATATCTTTGATTATTTTAATATTATCAATGCTATATTTGTTCTTTAAATATATTATATTACTTTTATTTATCCCAACTAAATTAGATATGGATTTGGGGTTTAATGTAAACTCAACTTTTTCCATTTTTTTCTGATAATATGACATGGCGGTATCAATTGTTTCCTTAAAAATCTCGGCTTCTACTAGCTGTCTAAAGGCTGGATGAAACGGCCCCGCTACGACGTCCTTGCCCTCCATGATATTGTCAGTTGGCTGTAGACCTATACGAATGATAGGTATATCATTGCCATAAAAAAGCTTATATAATTCTTTGCAAATTGATACTGCCTTATCCACACTCAAGGGCTCATACTTGCCCTGTAAAAACAACTTTTGAAGCATTGTTCCCCGTATAACAAGGGTAGGATATATCCTAACAAAATTTGGTTCGTATGAAATGATTTTTTTAGCAGTATCTATATCCCTATGGTAATCATCTCCAGGTAATCCTATCATCATCTGTAATCCTAATTTGAATCCCATTTCCTTAATGAGCCTTGAAGCCCTCACTACATCATGGGCAAGATGACCTCTATTGCTGTTTCTAAGCACGTCATCATCTAATGATTGAACACCCAGCTCTATAATTGTAACATTATTCTGTTTCAAATTTTGTAATATGGATTTATTTATATAATCTGGTCTAGTGGAAAGCCTTATATCGTCAACATATCCACTTTCAAACCATTTACTTGCTATTCTTAAAAATTCCCTTTGTTTTTCAATATCTATCCCAGTAAAACTACCTCCAAAAAAGGCTATCTCAATATGCTTATCTTTCTTTTCCCCAATAGACTGAGAATATTCTATGATTTGTTTTTCAATCTGATCTCCAGTCAAAACTGTATCAATTCCTGTTATTTTCTTTTGATTACAGAACACACAATCAAAGGGACAACCATGATGGGGTACAAAAATAGGGATAATATAATTCTTTTTACCCATTATCAATATCCTCTAGGGCCATTTTTGCGGCATTTTGTTCAGATTCCTTTTTACTCTTCCCTTTACCATGTCCAAGAATAATATTGTTCTTTTTAACTTGAGTATAGAATGTCTTATTATGATCTGGTCCCTTCTCAGATACTATTTCATAGGTTATCTTAACATTTGAATCGTTTTGAATTAATTCCTGTAGCCTTGTTTTATAATCAATAAATATTTTCCCACATAAAGCATCATCTATAACCTTTTTCATTGAGCTAAGTATAAACTTTCTTGCACTTTTTATACCACCATCTAAATATATTGATCCAATAACGGACTCAAAGGCATCGGCTAAAAGAGACTGTCTTTCCCTTCCTCCCGTTGCATCTTCACCTTTACCTAATAGAAGATAGTATCCTAAATTAATGGATTTAGCACAATAGGATAAAGTGGTCTCACAAACAATTTTTGCTCTAGTCTTTGTGAGTTCACCCTCGGGTAAATCTGGATAATTAATAAATAGATAATCACTTATAATAACTCCAAGCACAGAATCTCCAAGAAATTCTAATCTTTCATTATACTTGCATTTTTTATACTTTTTTTCATTGGCATATGAGCTATGGGTTAATGCCTCGTTCATTAAAGCCTTGTTACTAAATTCATAGTTAATTAATTTTTCAAAGGTAACAGTTTCCATAAAAATCCTCCTAAAATATAGAAGAAAATTCGAATGCATTTTATGATTGAGGAAATTGCATAACTCTTACTTGGCTAAACCTAATATGGGAATATCATGTTTAATTTAATTATTTAAGATATAAGCATATTTGATTGTATAGCTTTTAGGATTCTTAAACTATATATAGTAGACAATTTTTGTAGTAAGGTAATTATGCAATTTGCTCAATTAATAAAGCTTAAATAAAAAGCATTCGAAAAACCTTCCTGAATTCCATATAATTATTTTATACTTTTTTAATATAAAATAAAAGTATTATTTAGGGCACACTCAAAAATAAACTAGTTATTCTACTGGTACCTTTAGTTCTTTTTTCTATACTCAATCACTTCTGGTGGAGAGTTTAAAAATGCGAGCCAATCGGCCCGCATTTAATTTTATTCAGTATATTTTTTTAGTACTATTGCCACGTTATGCCCTCCAAAACCCAAGGAATTGGATAATGCATAGTTTACAACTTTATTTTTCCCTACATTAGGCACATAATCTAAATCTAATTCTGGATCAGGATTTATCATGTTAATAGTAGGATGTATAAAATCTTCCTTTAGTGTCAATAAACATGCAATTGCTTCTACGGAACTAGCTGCACCAAGCAAATGACCTGTCATTGATTTAGTAGAATTGACGGATAGCTTATGTGCATGTTCACCAAATACTGTTTTAATGGCCATAGTTTCAAACTTATCATTATATGGAGTTGATGTTCCATGGGCATTGATATAATCTATATCTTCTGGCTTTATACCCGCATCATTTATAGCATTTCTCATGGCTCTTGCAGCACCTTCACCTTCAGGTGCCGGTGCAGTTATATGATATGCATCACATGACATCCCATAGCCTACTATTTCACCATATATTTTAGCTCCACGTTTTTTAGCATGTTCTAATTCCTCTAATACAATTATTCCTGAACCTTCACCCATTACAAATCCATCTCTATCCTTATCAAAGGGACGGCTAGCGGTCTTAGGATCATCATTTCTAGTTGACATAGCCTTCATGGTACAAAAACCAGCCATTGACATAGGAGTTATTGATGCCTCAGCACCACCCGTAAACATTATGTCAGCGTCGCCTCTTTCAATAATTTTAAAAGCATCCCCCATTGCATTATTTGATGAAGCACAGGCCGATACAGTCGTAATACTAGGACCTTTTGCCCCAAGTGCCATGGAAATATGTCCTGCTCCTATATTGGAGATCATCATTGGTATAAAAAACGGGCTAACTCTTCTAGGACCTTTTTCAGTTAACTTGGTATGTTCCCTTTCTAGGGTTTCAATGCCACCTACTCCGGAACCTAATGATACTCCTAATCTTTCTCTATCTATCTCATCCAAATTGATTTGTGAATCTTCTAGAGCCATTTTAGAAGCAGCTACTCCAAATTGAGTAAATCTATCCATTCTTTTCGCTTCTTTTTTTTCTATATAGTTAATTGCATCAAAGTCCTTAACTTCACCTGCAATTTGAGTAGTATACTTTGATACATCAAATTTTGTTATCTTATCTACTCCATTAGCACCATTTTTTAAGGCATTCCAATAATTTTCTTTTCCAATGCCAATTGGAGAAATTACACCAATCCCTGTTACGACTACCCTTCTCTTACTCAAATCAATTCCTCCTATACTTGTATAGAATCTTATTTCTTCTATTTTGTTTTCTCTTCAATGTATTTTGCAATATCCCCTATATTTTTAAAGTTTTCAGCATCTTCATCGGGAATTTCAATATCAAATTCATCCTCAAGAGCCATTATTACTTCAACAGCATCTAAAGAATCAGCTTCTAAATCACCCATTAAAGAAGTCTCTGGAGTTATTTTTATATCCCCCTCTACGTCCAATTGCTCCACTACAATCTTAACAACCTTATCAAATACCATATTTAACACCTAACCTTTCACATTTTTTTATTTTTGTATAACACCTATTACATTACCATGCCACCATCGACATTTATAACTTGGCCAGTAACATAGGCTGCCTGTTCAGAACATAAAAATGCCACAACATTTGCCACGTCTTCTGGTTTACCAAGTTTTCCTAATGGTATATTTTTTTCGTAATTTTCTACTACTTCCTCTGTTAGCTTTTCAGTCATTTCTGTTTGAATAAACCCTGGTGCAACTGCATTTACATTTATTCCTCTAACTGCTAATTCTTTGGCGGTAGATTTAGTAAATCCTATGACTCCAGCCTTTGAAGCTGAATAGTTAGCTTGACCTGCATTTCCAATAATACCAACAACCGATGTTATATTTACTATACTTCCACTTCTCTGCTTCATCATTTTTTTACCAACTAGTTTTGTACATAGGAATGTTCCCTTTAGATTTACATTCATTACTTTATCCCAGTCTTCATCCTTCATTCTTATGAGTAAAGAATCTTTAGTAATTCCTGCATTATTTACTAGTATATCTATACTCTCAAAGCTTTTTCCTACCTCTTTGACTAAATTTTTAACATCATCTGCATTAGAGACATCAGCCTTAATCGCTAGGGCCTTTCTACCCAAATCCCTAATTTCATTTACTGTTTCTTCAGCCATATTAGAATTACTAGTGTAATTAACTACTATATTGGCACCGTATTTAGCGAGCTTTAAAGCTATAGCTTTTCCAATGCCCCTTGATCCACCAGTAACTATTGCCGTTTTACCTGATAAATTCATAGCATTACCTCCATTGTATGTAGCTCATCACCTTAACCTAAAGCTTTCAAAGTTTTCTCAAGGGACTTCATATCTTCAACATTTAGTATTTCTACATCTCGAGAAATTCTTTTTATAAAGCCAGATAGAGCTTTCCCTGGCCCAACCTCAACAAAAGTATTTATTCCATCTGCTATCATTCTTCTTACTGAATCTTCCCAAAGCACTGCATTGCTTACCTGCTTAACCAATAGCTGCTTAACTGTTGAAGAAGCCTCATAATACTGGGAAGTCACATTAGCAACCACTGGATAATCAAAGTCACCTAATTTTATGCTATCCAATTCATTTGCTAGTTTTTCCCCCGCACCGGATAGCATTCTAGAATGGAATGGGGCAGAAACATTTAGTACCATAGCTTTTTTTGCTCCCAATTCCTTTCCAATCTCCACTGCCTTCTCCACAGCCTTTACTTCACCTGAGATAACTATCTGAATAGGGGAATTAAAATTAGCAGGCTCTACTATTCCATACTCAGATGCTCTTTCACATGCCTCTATAACCTTGGTTCTTTCAAGTCCAATAAAAGCAGCCATAGTTCCTACCCCAAAGGGAACCTCCTCTTGCATATACTTACCCCTTGCCTTTACAACCCTAACTGCATCTTCAAAGGACATTACATTTGCTGCTACAAGGGAAGAAAACTCGCCCAAGCTTAAACCTGCTACTATCTCTGGCTTATGTCCATGTTCTTTTAAAACCTCGTAGATCGCTACGCTAGCCGTTAAAATGGCAGGTTGAGTGTTCTCTGTTTTTTTAAGTTCTTCTTCTGGTCCTTCAAAGCAAAGCTTTTTCATGTCATAACCAAGTGAATCAGAGGCTTTCTCAAAAACATCATTTGCTATTTTAAAATTTTCCACAAATTCTTTACCCATTCCAACATATTGCGCTCCTTGTCCTGGAAAAACAAAGGCTATTTTTCTCATTATTCATCCTCCTATAACCATATCACATTTAAACTTATTAATCTTTAAAGTAGCATTACTTTGTCTTACCATTTTATTACACATGAGCCCCAAGTAAGACCTGCTCCGAATCCAACTAGAACAACATTATCACCTTTTTTAATTTTACCATTTCTCACCGCTTCATCTAATGCTACTGGGATAGAAGCCGCTGACATATTTCCATATTTGTCTAGATTGACATATACTTTATCCATTGGCAGCTTTAAACGTTTCGCTGACGCAGAAATAATTCTAGTATTAGCTTGATGGGGCACTAAATAATCTATGTCATCAATATTCAAATCACATAACTCAAGGGCTTTTTTTGCCGCATCTCCCATAGCCCTAACTGCAAACTTAAACACTTCGCTTCCATCCATCTTTATATAGTGTAGATTATCCTCAACTGTCGCTACAGATGCGGGCATCCTCGACCCACCTGCAGGCTTTGTTAAGAATTTCCCACCTTCTCCCTTTGCTCCTAAATGGGTAGAAAGAATGCCGCTATCTTCTTTAATAGAACCTAGAATCGCAGCCCCTGCTCCATCACCAAATAGAACACAAGTATTTCTGTCACTCCAATCGGTGATTTTTGATAGAGTGTCTGCTCCAATAACAAGAATTTTATCATATACTCCTGTAGAAATAAATTGTCTAGCAACAGCTAAACCATACAAGAAACCCGAACAACCTGCACTGAGGTCAAAGGCAGGAACATTTTTTGCTCCAATATTATTTTGGATTATACAAGCTGTTGATGGAAATGCCATATCGGGAGTAACCGTAGCTACAATAATCAAATCGATTTCTTCAGAGGTAACTCCTGCCGCCTCCATTGCCTTCAAAGCCGCTTGAGTAGCAATATCTGAAGTCGCAGTCTCATCATCAACTATTCTTCTATTATGAATTCCTGTACGCGCCACAATCCAATCATGGGAAGTATCAACAATTTTTTCGAGATCATGATTTGTTATAACCTTTTCTGGAAGACAACTTCCTGTCCCCAGTATTCCAACATTCCTTAAACTATTCTTCAATATTATCAGCTCCTTTAATTTCTTCTTCGATCTTTTCTATTACACCCTTCGAACTAAAGATTTCTCCATACTTAATCGCATTCTTTATTGCTTTATCATTTGAGCTTCCATGGGCTTTAATCACTGGTTTTTTCACCCCTAATAATGGGGCTCCACCATATTCTGTATAGTCAAGCTTTGATTTAAATTCCTTTAATCCACCCTTTAGAATCATTGCCCCAATCTTGCTTATAGTATTTTTAGTAAAAGTCTCTTTGAGCATGGAAGTAAGGTTCATGGCTACACCCTCTGTAAGTTTTAGTATCACGTTGCCAACAAATCCATCGCATACTATTACGTCCACTACTCCATCTGGAACCTCACGGGCTTCTAAATTACCATAGAAATTCAAGTTTGAGTTCTTCATTACTTCATAGGCCTCTGAAACTAATTTATTTCCTTTACCCTCTTCTGTACCAATATTAACTATCCCAACCTTTGGAGTTCTAATATTCAATACCTTTTCCAGATAGATTGATCCCATGATACCAAACTCAAGTAAATTTCTTGGCTTGCAATCTGCATTGGCTCCTGCATCTATCAATAAAGAAAAACCCTTTTTAGTTGGATAGATAGGAGCTAAAGCTGGTCTGTCAATCCCCTTTATCCTACCTATTTTCAACAGACTCCCTGCTAATAATGCACCTGTATTCCCTGCCGACACAAATGACTGAGCCTCATTCTTTCTTAATAAATCAAACCCAACCGCCATAGAAGAATTTTTCTTTTTACGAATTGCTTGAACTGGCTTATCTTCATTAATTATTACTTCATTTGCATTAACTATATCAATTCTTTTAAAATCCTTTGTATGTTTTTCTAACTCACTCTTTATTATCTCTTCTTTTCCGACTAATATAATTTCTGATTTAATTTCCCTTAAGGCTTTTAGACTTCCTGAGATTATAGCACTTGGCGCATTGTCTCCTCCCATTGCATCTATGGCAATTTTCATATTCTTACTCCCCCTAAACATGCATCTATATAGCTACTAAAATGAACTTTCCTCTAAAAACTTGTTCATCCTTAACCATTATCTTTACATGAACGAAATAATTATTAGCCCTTATTCTTGTTACTTCAGCCTTAGCTATAAGCTTCTGTCCAGATAATACAGGCACTCTATACTTTATATTAGCAACACCCGTTAAGGCTACATCCGTATCAATTACTGCCATAGCCAAGGATTCAGCCATAGCAAATATGTAGTGTCCTCTAACAATCTTTGTTTTCTTAAATACCATTGTGGCATCGGTCTGTAAAATAGAAATTCCCCTTTTATTCAATTCTAGGTCAATGAGCTCTCCAACTATTTCCGCTTCACCTATAGTTCTGACCTTCTTATAGTTTAATTTAGCAACATTTCTTACCCTTTCCCTAAGCTCAGGTATATTCAGATATAATCTATCAAGTCTAATTGTCTGTATGCTAACATTAAAAAGCTCACACAATTCTTCATCGGTTATAAAGGGATTATCTTCGATTTCTTTCTTTAGCCTTTCCTGTCTTTCATTTTTACTTATTCTCTTTGAAGACATATTTCCCACCCCTTTAATATTTATATATAATTTTTAGAATAGCTATTAGTACCTACTACTAATAATTAGTATAAATGATTATATAGATCATTGCAAGTTTTTTATGCTGGAAATTTGGGATAAAATTTTTCCCGTGAAAATAGTCCATAATAAAAAATAGTAAGGATGGCTCTAACCCATCCTTACTATTTCTTATAAAACAATTAGTATATTACGTTTTAATATTAGTCTACTTTAACAACTTCCTTGTCGCCATAGTAACCACATGAATCACACACTCTATGAGGCATCTTTGGTTCGTGACACTGAGGACAATTTACAAAATTTGGAGCTGTCATCTTTATATTAGAAGCTCTTCTCTTATCTCTTCTTGCCTTAGAAGTTTTACGCTTAGGTACTGCCATAACTACACCTCCTCATTTTTACTAAAAAACTCTTTAAGTTTTTCCAATCTGGGGTCAATATCGTCTACTTCGCAGTTGCATTCTTTTATGTTAAGATTTTGCCCACAACCGGAGCATAAACCTTTACACTCTTCACTACAGAGAGCCTTCATAGGTAAAGAAAAAGCCAAAGCTTCTTCTATGATGATTGATAGATTTAAGCAATCACCCTGGATATAGGAATCTTCCTCATCCTTTTCTACCAAAGGAATTTCAAAATCTATATTCCCTGAAATATTTTTTTTGAATTCTTCCAAGCATCTAGTACATCTAAAAACTGCTTCTCCAGAAAATACAGCATCTATAAATATGTTTTCATCATCCCTATAAACTTTTCCTAAAAACTTTATAGGGCTTGCCTTTAAAATACCTAAATCCTGTAGAAGCTCTGAATTATTCAGTTCATAATCAAAATTGATATCTATAGTTTTAGTCTTATCGCAAATAAGATTTGAAATATTGATATTCATCAGTTCACCCCAAAGCACGGTCAGATTTATTATACAAACCCCGACCATATTTGTCAAGTAAAAGTACTTGATAACATAAATATTTTTAATACTATTTGGTGTTATTATTTAAGAAGTTCTACAGTATCCTTTGCTATCATTAATTCTTCATTAGTTGGAACAACTAGAACCTTAACCTTTGAATCATCAGCACTTACTATAGCATCCTTACCTCTTACATTATTTTTTTCTTCGTCTATATTGATCCCCATAAACTCAAGACCAGAACAAATTTCTAATCTATTTGAAGCTGAATTTTCACCAAGACCAGCAGTAAATACCACTGCATCTACTCCACCCATAACTGCAGCATATCCAGCAATATACTTTTTAACTCTTGAATTAAATTTATCTAATGCAAGCTGTGCCCTTTCATTTCCATCTGCAGCAGCTCCCTCAATATCTCTAAAGTCACTACTAACACCTGATATACCAAGTACCCCTGACTTCTTATTTAAAAGGTTGTTCATTCCATTAATATCTAAACCTTCTTTTTCCATGATAAAAGTCACTATAGCTGGGTCAAGATCACCACATCTAGTACCCATAACTAGACCTTCAAGTGGTGTAAAGCCCATACTTGTATCTACGGATTTTCCATTTTCTACAGCTGCTAAACTCGCACCATTACCTAGGTGACAAGTAACTATCTTTAATTCATTTATATCCTTACCTAATACCTGTGCTGCCCTTGCAGAAACAAATCTATGACTTGTACCGTGGAAACCATATTTTCTAATGCCATATTTCTCATATAACTCATATGGTAATGGATATATGTATGCTGAGCTTGGCATTGTTTGATGGAATGCAGTATCAAAAACTCCTACCATTGGTACTCCAGGCATTAATTCTTCACATGCTCTAATCCCAATTAAGTTTGGTGGATTATGTAATGGTGCTAATTCAATACAATCTTCTAGTGCCTTTATTACTTTGTCATCAATAATTACAGAACCACTGAAATTTTCACCGCCATGAACAACCCTATGACCAACAGCATTAATTTCTTTAAGATCCTTAATAGCACCATGATTTTCGTCAACTAGTGCATCTAAAACGATTTGAAGTGCTGCTCTATGATCTTCCATTGGCTTCTCTATTACTACCTTGTCCATATTTGGAACCTCATGCTTTACCACAGAGCCTTTAATGCCTATTCTTTCAGCTAAACCTATCGCCATTACATTCTCATTGTTCATATCAATTAATTGATATTTTAATGAAGAACTACCACAGTTGATAACTAATACATTCATAATATATCCTCCTCAAAATCAATAAATAGTTTTATAATACTCTACTAAGTAAATATATACTAAATATAGAGAGTTCCAAGTAAATCTTAATTTATACATATACAAATACTCAGTGTTCCTGAGAGTTTTGGACATGTATAAATTAAAGTTTTTACTGAAATCTCTATAAAAAGTATTATTGTAATTAGATTAAGATTTTATAATCCAATCCATAACAAGGGGAATTATAGAAATTCCCCAATCATAATAATTATAAAATATTCAAGAAATTTTTCAAGCTTTAATTGTTTTTTTTTTGATTTTTGTCGTTTTTTTTGATTATACTATATATAATTATAGATTATATATAGTAAATCCTAAATAACTACATATCATATCAACAATGATATACATTATTTTTTATAATAATATTATTCCCAATAACCTTAAAATCTTTTATATTAATTAAATATTTCTATAGGGATTTTAAACTACCCTTAATATACAAGGAGGATATATGAAAGTCATAGGTTTAGTTACTGAATATAATCCATTCCATAATGGACATAAATACCATTTGGAAAAATCCAAGGAATTATCAGGTGCAAGTCATAGCATAGCTGTTATGAGTGGTAATTTTCTTCAACGGGGAGAACCCGCTTTGTTTGATAAATGGGAAAGGGCAAAGATTGCTGTTAATGAAGGTATCGATTTAGTGATTGAGCTTCCCACTATCTTTTCCTGTAATAGTGCAGAATTCTTCGCCCAAGGCAGTATTACTTTACTGGATTCCCTTAATATCGTTAATTTCATTTGTTTCGGAAGCGAGGATGGGAAATTAGAAAATATTGATTTAATATCAGAGTTATTGATTAATGAACCCCTTGAATATAAGGAAATCTTAAAGAAATATCTTGATTTAGGATATACCTTCCCATTAGCTAGGCAAAATGCCCTAGAAGAATATTTAGGTAATAGTTTGGCTCCCACTAATATATTGAATAGCCCTAATAATATCCTAGGTATAGAATACATAAAGGCATTAAAGCTTTTAAATAGTAGTATTGAGCCCTTAACAATAAAAAGAATTAAGGCCGATTATAATTCTAAGAAGATAGAAGATAACATTTGCAGTGCAACGGCAATTAGAAGCCTACTTCAAGAGGATTATAGTGATTTAATGGGTGTTAAGAAAGTAGTTCCCTTTAAAAGCTTTAATATCATAAAGAATATCATAGAGGAAGGTAGAGGCCCTATATTTTCCAAGGATCTAGAACAAATAATACTTTATAAGCTTAGAATGGAATCACCATATGAATTGAGTCATATCCATGATGTGGTTGAAGGTCTTGAGAACAGATTAAAAAATGGATCAATGAGATCTACCTCCTATACCGAGTTGATGGAGTATTTGAAAACAAAAAGATATACAATGACCAGATTGCAAAGGATTTTAATAAAAACTATTCTAGGTATTTCGAAGGATGATGTAGCTGTTTTAGTAAAAGGACTAGGTCCCCAATATATTAGAGTTTTAGGTTTTAATTCAAAGGGTGCTGATTTATTGAGAATGATAAAAAAACAAAGCAAGCTTCCCATAATAACTAATTTGAAAAGATTTAATCCCCCTAACGAAAATGTTAAAAGAATGCTTGACATTGATATAACCGCTTCAGATGTTTATAGTCTTTTATATAAGAATGGGAAATTAGCTATCGGAGGACTAGATTACATCACAAAACCATTCATTGCTAACTAAAAAGTAATAAAATAGGAATCTGAAAATATATATAAATATATATATTTTCAGGGAGGATCCAGAGTTGATCAATTTCTTTATTATTTTATCCATAGCTTTTACCCTTGTTTTTTTGAAGATCAAATATGTAGACCTTTTCAAAAAAATCAAGTCATTCACATTTGTTTTTATTGTTATTATAATGGTTTTTTATATAGTAATATATCCAAGCGAAATAATAGAAGCCACCCGTAACGGTATTCTTTTATGGGCTAATATAGTTTTGCCCTCACTACTGCCCTTTTTTATTGGAGCTGAGCTTCTAGTTGGTCTGGGGGTCGTAAAATTTATCGGGGTTTTAATAGAGCCCTTTATTAGGCCCATATTTAATGTTCCCGGCGAAGCTTCATTTATTTTTGCTATGAGCATCACCTCTGGATATCCTATGGGGATTAAATTAACCTCTAATCTACGAAAAAGTAATGTACTTACTAAACTTGAGGCCCAAAGAATTCTTTCATTTTGCAGCACATCTGGCCCCTTATTTATGATTGGATCGGTGGCTGTAGGAATGTTTCACAACCCAGATGTTGGTCCATATATAGTTTTAGCCCATTATTTGGGAGCATTAACCGTCGGTATCATCTTCAGATTTATTTATTATAATGAAAGCCCTAACTTCAAAAATAATTTTCACAAAAACAACATTTTTAAAAAAGCTTTGGATGAAATGTCAAAAAAAAGGGAAAGTGACGGAAGAAAAATAGGAAAGCTACTTAGTGACTCCGTTAAAGAATCTTTATCTACATTAGTTGTAGTAGGAGGAATGATTGTTACATTTTCGGTTATAACAAAGGAACTATATCTAATTGGTTTTTTTGATTATGTCATATCCACAGTCAACTTCATTTTTCAAAATAATTTTAGTATTCCTAGGGAAATGATAGAAGCTATATTGACTGGAAGTATAGAAATTACAATGGGCTGTAAGATAACCTCAGAGGCTCTATCAATACCTCCCATACTCCAAATCACATTAGCTACAATGATTATTTCCTGGAGTGGATTATCTATTCATGCACAATCAGCTAGTATACTTAATGATACAGATATAAATTTAAATTCTTATATTCTGTCAAAATTCTTCCATTCAATCATTTCCGGAGTTTATGTTTATATTATGCTAACAATAAGTAATTTTAATTTAAAATCAACTCAAAGAGAAGTTTTCTTTGAAGGCATAAGAAATGTCTATAATTTCACATGGATAGATAAATTTATTTTTTCAAGTTATATGTTTTTTATAATCTTTATAACCCTAATAATTATAGGGCTATTTATAGGACTATTCAATCAGAACCGTTCATAAAAACAAAAAAGGCTTGAGTCATTATTCTAGATTATAACTCAAACCATAGTCCTTTAGTCTCTATAGTTTATGTAGCCAATATATAATAAATGCAAATATCTTAAATCTTCATATTTTTCAGTTCTTCTCTATTAATTTTCAATGTATTCAGTATTTCTATTGTGCTTTTTTCTAGTTTTTCTAAAAGATCATCTGTATACTGAATTGATGCCATTTTCATATTTTTCGCATTTTGCTCAGAATCTAAGATAATGTCTTCGGCTTTTTCCTGTGCTATTTTAACTATTTCATCTTTATCAGCCAATTCTTGTATTCGTTCTTTAGCATTATTAACTAATCTATCGGCTTCTTTCTGTGCATCAACCAATATCTTATTCCTCTCCTCTTTTATCCATTGAGCTTGTTTTACTTCATCTGGAAGTTGTATTCTTATTTCTTTAATCAACTCCGTTATTTCATCCTTATCAAGTAAAACCTTTCCAGAAAACGGTATAGAGGAACCACTCTCAATTAAATCCTCAAGCGTATCGATAAGACTTAGTACATTCATGATCTTTCCCCCTTTTTACAGCTTTTTCTTCATTTTTTCAATTACAATATCCGGTACTAGACCCTCAATAGAACCTCCAAATTTAAAAACTTCTTTTACTAGACTTGAACTGAGATATGAAAAATTGCTACTAGTAGTCATAAACAAAGTCTCAACATCTTTGCATAACTTTTTATTCATTAAGGCCATTTGGAACTCATATTCAAAATCTGAAACTGCTCTTAGTCCCTTTATTATAACATCGATATTCTTATCTTCTATATAATCTATTAACAATCCTGAAAAACAATCTATCTCCACATTGTCTAAGTCTGAAGTAGCATGCTTTATAAGCTCTACTCTTTCTTCAAGATTAAACATAGGTTTTTTATTTGGATTATTTAATACACCTACAACCACTTTATCAAATACCTTTGCAGATCTTCTTATAATATCTAAATGACCATTTGTTACGGGATCAAAACTTCCTGGATAAATTGCTTTATTCATTATTAGTCCTCCTTATGGTAAAAAGAAATCATAGTAGCACCATATTTTTTTTCTTTGAATTTTACTAGATATCCTATATTTTCTGGTATTATATCCTTAATATCGTGTTCAATTACTATTAAACCATCTATACTTAATAAATGCAAATTATTTATTTCTTCTAGACAAGGAATAATAAAGCCTTTTAAATATGGTGGGTCCATAAAAATTATATCAAATTTTTCTCCAATTTTGCCAAATATTTTTAAAGCAGAAGATGCATCTTTTATCAAAATCTCTATTTTATCATCAAACTTTGTTTTCATCACATTGTCTTTAATAACATCAAAGCATTTTCTATTTTTTTCAATCAAGTAAGCCTTTGATGCCCCTCTACTAATTGATTCTATCCCTAAATTACCGGTTCCCGAAAATAAATCCAGCACCTTTGAATCTTCTATGTATGGAGCTAGTATATTGAAAACAGACTCCTTTACTTTATCACTAGTTGGTCTAGTGTCCATACCTTTTTGAGCCTTTAGTCTTATGCCCCTTGCTTCTCCACTTATTACCCTCAAATTATACGCTCCTTTCAAGAATATATTTTAGCACAAATGCAAAATATGAACAAATTTTTATTAGTTTTATTACATTCAAAATAAAAAGAAGAGGTAGTAGAAAACTACTACCTCTTCTTTTTATAATTTATTTACCTGACATTTGTCTTTCTGCCATTTCTACTAATCTCTTAGTCATATAACCACCAACATAGCCATTTTGTCTAGCTGTTAAGTTTCCCTTATCAGCTGTTTGGTAGTTTGTAAGTCCAAGCTCACCAGCGATTTCATACTTCATTTGATTAAGCGCTTGTCTTGCTTCAGGAACTACTTTTTTGTTAGCCATCATATTCACCTCCTGTACTATTAATTTCTCCACTTAGGTGAAAGTATATGCTAGTAATTTTTACTAACACTGTAAAGATACACTAACGTACAAAGGAAGCAAATTCAAATGGTAATAATAATACACCTATATTGAAAACTCCTTAAAGAAGTCCCCAAATAATTCACTCAACTTATATTTAAAATTTTCTTTTTCTACATCAGTTAATTCATCAAAATTTTTCAAAGTTTCATATGCTTCTTTTTGAGCTTTTTTAAGTATATCCCTATGCTTAAATAAATCTGCAATTTTAAACTGGGGAAGACCATGCTGTTTGGTACCAAAAAAATCTCCCGGTCCCCTTAATTCTAAATCCTTTTCAGCAATAACAAACCCATCATTTGTACTTTCCATGGTTTTTAATCTTTCTAAAGTCACTTCACTTTTACCTTCGCTAACAAGGAAGCAATAGGATTGAAATTCTCCTCTACCTACCCTGCCCCTAAGCTGATGGAGCTGAGCTAAACCAAATCTCTCCGCATTTACGATTACCATGATTGTTGAGTTTGGTACATTAATTCCAACCTCAATAACTGAAGTTGAAATTAATAGATCAATTTCTCCTCCTTGAAATTTTTTCATTATACTATCCTTTTCATCGGGTTTCATCTTTCCATGAATCAATGCCAGCTTCCAAGCTTTAAAAACAGAATCCTTCAAGTCATTATATAGCTCCACCGCCGACTTTGCATCTACTTTTTCAGACTCTTCCACCAAGGGACAGACTATATATCCCTGTCTACCCTTTTTAAGCTCCCCTTGGATAAATTCATAAAGCCCTGTAGTTTTATTATTTGTTATATGATGAGTTTTTATATATTTTCTTCCCGGTGGCAGTTCATCAATAATTGATATGTCAAGATCACCATATAATATCAATGAAAGGGTCCTTGGAATAGGTGTAGCTGACATAACTAGCACATCTGGATTTAATCCTTTTTTCTTTAGAAAGCTTCTTTGTCTTACCCCAAATCTATGCTGCTCATCGGTCACAACTAAACCTAAATTATTAAATTCAACCTTATCCTGTATAATTGCATGGGTTCCTATAACTATATCTATCTTACCCTCTTTTATTTCTTGTATTACAATTTTTTTATTTTTTACACTTCTAGATAGCATTCCAATATTAACACCTAGGGGCTGTAACATATCTTTAAAGCTTTCAAAATGTTGTTCAGCCAAAATCTCAGTTGGTGCCATCAATGTGCTTTGACACCCATTTAAATATGCCAAATACATTGCTAAAAGTGCTATAATAGTCTTTCCTGATCCAACATCCCCTTGAACAAGTCTATTCATTTCCTTTGTCTCAGTCATATCACCAACAATATCATCAAATGTTTTTTGCTGGGCTGCTGTAAGTTTAAAAGGTAAAGAATCCAATAAACCTTTGAGTTTTGGATGATTTTTGAACCTTATCCCTTTACTACTATGGAAATACTTCTTCTTTAATAGCATTAATCCAAGCTGTACAAAGTAAAGTTCTTCAAAGATCAATCTATATTTTGCAACCTTAAGTGCCCGAGGTGAAGATGGAAAATGAATATTCTTCAAAGCATATTCAATATCACAAAGCTTGTTTCTTTCTATCACTCTGGATGGTAAATATTCACATACATCTAGAGACTCTTTAAATAGAATCTTACTAATATAATTAGTTATTTCCTTCTGTGTCAAACCCTTTGTCAACCCATATATTGGCTTAATACTACAAAAGCTCTCTATACTATCTTTTTTGACACTAGAAAATTCTGGGTGGCTCATTTGTATTACTCCACCAATATTATTTGCAGTTCCATAAAAGTAATAAGTCTCATTTTTTTTAAAAACATTCTTTAGAAACATGGAGTTAAAGAAAGTAACATACCCTCTCCCTGTACTATCCTTAATAGGCACCTTTAAAATTCTCATTTTTTTTCTGGTTCTCATTTCCTTTACTTCATCATAAACTGTGCCTATGATAGTTGCCTTTTCCATATGCTTAACTGTATTAAGTTTTTTTATATTTCTCCTATTTTGATAGGATGATGGATAATGATTCAATAAATCCTTAAGGGAAAATATATTTAGTTTTGCATATAAAGCAAGCTTCTTAGGTCCTATACCCTTAATCTGGGATATAGAATCATTTAGTAATGACATATTAACACCCCGTAAAAAAAGCGACAAAAGTCGCTTCAGATTGTTGACAAAGTCAACAAGATGTCAGGCTGTTGAGAAATCTGGAGTTCAAGGCGTGCTGAAACCGAGAGGCCGCAGCGTATACAGACATACGTAAGGGTTCTTGGTTGAAGCAACAACGAAGAAATTCGGGTTTGTCAATAGCCTGAAGCGACAAAAGTCGCTTTTAAAATTATATTCAGGTCATTCCTATAGATATTTAAAATAATTAATATTTAAATTTAGAATTAAACTCGTCACACAAACTAAAATCTAACTTTGTTCATTCATTATTCAATAGAAAAAATATAATAATATAATGGCTGCCCACCGTAGTATACTTCTACATCTAATTCTTCATATTTTTCTTCAATTAATGAAGCAAGTTCATCGGCTTGTTCTTCACTTATATCTTCTCCATAGTAGATAGTAAGTATTTCATGATCATCATTAACAGCTTTATCCAAAACTTCTATGGCAACCTCTGAAACATCATTTCCTACTTTATCTATATCACCATTAAGTATTCCCAGAATATCATCCTTCTTAATTTCCAGATCATTAAACTTAGAATCCCTTACAGAATAAGTAATCTGTACTGTATTTACCTTAGTTAATGACTTTGTCATATTTTCCTCATTTTCCTCTGGGGAAGAGGTGGGATCGAATTCCAGCATTGCTGTTATTCCTTGGGGAACTGTTTTAGCTGGGACAACTATCACATTTTTATCGCTTAATTCCTTTGCTTGATTAGCAGCCAATATTATATTGCTATTGTTAGGAAGTACAAAAATATTATCTGCATGTATCTCATTAACCGCCTTTAGAATATCTTCTGTACTAGGATTCATGGTTTGTCCACCCTCAATAACCCTGTCAATATTTAAGTCTTTAAAAATACTACTTATTCCTTCTCCCATGGCTACGGTAATGAATCCATATTTCTGAATGTCTTTTTTACTATCCTCTTCTGCAATATGTCTGTTATTATGTTGATATCTCATATTATCAATCTTTATATCAATTAGTTCTCCAATATTTAATCCAAATTCTATTACTTTCCCTGGATTATTTGTATGTATATGAACTTTAATTAAGTCCTCATCTCCAACAACTATTAAACTATCACCTAAACCCTTAATCTTATCCTTAAAGCCGTCGGACTTTGATCCATCGCCTTGGATTATAAATTCAGTACAATAACCAAATTCTATATTGGTTTCAACAACCTCTTTTTTATGACTTGGTTCTACTCCTCTACTCTCAGGCTGGGAAACCTCTTTTCCAGAAATGGCCTCCAAAAAGCCATTTAATATAAAAATCAGACCTTTTCCACCTGCATCAACCACATTTGCTTGTTTTAAAACATCAAGCATGTCTGGGGTTTTATCAAGAACAGAGTCTCCATATGAAATTATCGCAGATAAAAAATCATTAAAGTCCATGGCATCATTTGATAACTGCAAGGCTCTTTCACTGGTTTCCCTTATTATTGTTAGTATAGTACCCTCAATTGGTTTCATAACAGCCTTATAGGCAGTATTTGATGCTTGCTTTAATGCATTAGCAAAATCCACTACATTAAGTATTTCTTTGCCTTTACAACCCTTTTCAAAGCCTCTAAGTATCTGAGATAATATAACTCCTGAATTACCCCTCGCACCCATAAGAGAACCCTTGGCAGCTGATTTTGCGACATTTTCAATAGAAGGATCCTTTACCCTTAATATTTCATTTAATGCTGAATCAAGGGTCAACGACATATTTGTGCCTGTATCCCCATCGGGAACGGGAAATACATTAAGTGCATCCACTACATCACGATTTTTATATAACGAATTATTACCTAGTATAAACATTTTCTTGAGCATTTCACCATTTATATGTTTTATTTTCAAGATGAACCCTCCTCTAAACTCCTTGAACTCTTACTCCTTCAATATTAATGTTTACTTTTTTCACATTCATGCCAGTTTGATTCTCAACGTTATATTTGACTTTATTTATTATATTATCAGCAACTGTAGAAATCCTTGTTCCAAACTGAATAATAACGTACAAATCGATAACTATTGAGTTCTCATCTAAATATACCTTAACGCCTTTATGCATATTATCCCTTTTTAATAATCTAACAAATCCATCGGCTGCCGATTTCGATGCCATCCCAACAAGGCCATAGCATTCCATTGCAGATGCTCCTGCAATTGTAGAAATCACTTCGGTATTTATATGAATAGTTCCTATTTCATTTTCAAATTTTGCTGACATATAGATGACCTCCTTATTTTTTTGAGGATATATATATATATATTCTATAGTAATATCGATTTATATTCAATTATTACTTAAAATTTTTCTTTTTATTATAAATAGAAATCTATATCTAAGATAAAAATAATCAAAAGGAAAAATAATATGACTAGTTTATTTTGTGAACCTGCCTTGATTAAAGGTTCTGTTACATTCTTAGATATATCTATTATTATTCCCTTCACTAAAAGGTATTGACCTATAAGAATATTTTGTGATAAAATAAATATTGTTTTATTAGGAAAATTAACCACTCGAGGAGGTGTTATATATGGCAAAGCATTGTGTAGTTTGTGGTAAGGGTAAGATATCTGGAAACAGGGTTAGTCACTCAGTACGTCGTACAAGAAGAACTTGGTCACCTAACATAAAAAAAGTTAAAGCTTTAGTTGACGGTACACCAAAAAGAATAACTGTATGTACTAGATGTTTACGTTCTGGCAAAGTTGAAAGAGCTATCTAGTGTTCCATATGAAAGGCCTACTTGCTATGTAGGCTTTTTTTAGCACATAGGAAATCATGTTTTGAGTTATAGGGATTTTAGTATAGACTTTAACTTATACAAGTCCAAAATGCCCAGAACCATAGCATATTTGTCCATGCATAAGTTAAGTTATACTATGAAAACCCTATATAGATATTCCAATTAAAAAGTTAATTTATACACATCAAAATTCCCTAAAAACATCGGATATTTTGAGATGTATAAATTAATTTTAACTTTAGGAAATCTCTCTATAGATATTCCAGTTAAACAGTTAATTTATACACATCAAAAATCCCTAGAAACATTGGATATTTTGAGATGTATAAATTAAGTTTAGCTTTAGGAAATCTATATATATAGTATAAACTCAAAACATCATTTTCTGTTATCAATAATCTATATATAATACTTAGTATAGATGGTCTTAGGCCTTTATTTACATAGAAACAGCTTGTAGCCAGCTATAATAAGGGCAACTCCAAAAAATACTATCCATACACTATAGGGCAATACCATTACAGCTATAATAGTTATTCCAATAGCTACTAATATAATCCCTAATATCTTATCATTTTTTATCTTGATTCTGTAAATCTTCTTTTTGCACTTACCCATCAAAACACCTCTTATTCCTTATAAATATAAGAAAAGAACAATAAAAAAAGATATTACTAATCCAAATAATAATATGTACCATATTTTAATAGGAACAAATTCAATTACAATTATTGCACCAATTAATCCTAGAATTACGCCAAGAATTTTTCTCATCACTACCTTTCTTCGCAGCATAAAAATCACTCCCTAGGCTTATTACTAATATATTATTCATTTTTACAGCTTTATGACACAAAAAAACACCTGCATGTTTGCAAGTGTATTTTTTAAAATGATTTTTCACTTTAAAGAATGCTCCAAATCTTAGAACTTACCACTTTGAACTTGCAATGTGTCACTAGCCACTTTGCAACCTAGTCTCTCGCTTTAATAACAAGAAGAAAGCCCTCTTTAATCACTATTTTTACCACATCCCTAGCAAATTCATTGCTGATACCTAAAGAAGACCCCAGAGGGATTTCTGCGTCCTTTAGTGGAAACTTAAATCCACTTAGGGTAATACCCTTTACACTATTTGATAGAGGAATTATAGAGAGATAGTCCCCTTCCTTGCCTTGTAAAGTAAGTTCATTTATTTTATTATTTAAAAGATATATTTCATTGTTTTCATTTATTACTTTTCCTTTTATATCATTATCTAAAAGTTTTTTTAATAATGTGATATTTCCAATAGAATGATCCATCCTACTACCTATGGCACCTATAAAAACCACTTCAGATGCACCATGGGATAATGCAAAATCAAGAGCCAACTCTGTATCACTAGCATCCTTATCACAGGGGAATTCATAAAACTCAACTTTTTTTTCTTTAAATATTTTTTTATCTTCTTCTCTAATTGAGTCTAAATCCCCAAGGATTACATTAGGCATAATATCCATTTCTATTAAGTGCCTTGCTCCACCATCTGCACAAATTATATAATCTGAATCTTTAAATAGTCCCTTATAAAAGCTATAGTCAAAAATACCACCATTAGAAACTATAATATGTCTCATAATATATTCCCCTAAACTTCTTTGAATTTTTCTTTAAAAGACAATACATTTTCCTTAATATTATTACCATTGAATATAGCCGATCCTGCCACTATTACATTTGCACCAGCATCTATAATCTTACTCACATTATCAACCTTTACTCCACCATCAACCTCTATGTCAATGTCTAAGCCTCTACTATCTATCATTTTTCTGAGTTCACTTATTTTTCTTAGTGAACCTTCAATGAACTTCTGTCCCCCAAAACCCGGATTAACAGACATGATCAAAACCATATCTATTTCTTCAAGTACTTCTTCAATAGTATGTAAAGAAGTCCCAGGATTTAAAGAAACCCCTGCCTTTATGCCATAGGACTTGATATTTTGAATTGTCCTATGGATATGGGGACATGTTTCCACATGTACAGTTATTATATCCGCTCCACCCTGAACAAACTCTGGTACGTATTTATCAGGATTTTCAATCATAAGATGTACATCAAAGGGTAACGATGTTTTTCCCTTTATGCTATTCATAATCACTGGTCCTAAGCTAATATTGGGGACAAAATGTCCATCCATCACATCTATATGCAGAAGATCCACTCCAGCCTCCTCTGCGGCTCTTATATCAGTAAGTAGATTTGAAAAATCAGCTGATAGAATTGAGGGAGAAAGTTTAATCATTTTAGTACCTCCTATTATTAATTTCTTTAATTTGTTCTAAAAATTCTACATAATTATTATAACGATCCCTATTAATATATCCCATATCCAAAGCATTTTTCACTCCGCAGCCCGGTTCATTGACATGAAGACAATTAGCGAATTTGCAATCATTTATATATTTTTTAAATTCAGGAAATAAATATCCTAACTCTTCTATTTCAATAAAGTCAATATTTAAGGAAGTAAAACCTGGTGAATCTACGACCCATCCTCCAAAATCAAGCTGAAGAAGCTCGGAATGACGCGTTGTATGCTTCCCCCTCTTTATTTTACTGCTTATTTCACCGGTCTTAAGTTCCAGACCCGATTGTACTTTGTTAAGCAAACTTGATTTACCTACACCCGACGGCCCTGCAAAAACAGATATCTTGTCCTTTAAAACGGTTTTAATTCTATCTATTCCAATGTCTTGTTTAGTACTGCAAGGAATTATCTCATAACCTGTATTTTTATACATTTCCATAATATGGTCAAAATACTTGTCCTCGTCCAGATCAATCTTGTTTATACAAATTTTCAATTCTAGGTCATGATATTCAGACATAATCAGTATCTTATCTAATAGCCTTAGATTCGGGTCGGGATTTTTGAGTGCAAAGACTATTATAGCTTGTTCTACATTAGCAACCGGTGGTCTTAAAAGCTTTACTTGTCTCTCAAGAATATCTTCAATTATCCCCTGCTTTGTCATATCATCATATGTAAATAATACATAATCCCCTACTAATGGAGTTATTTTTTTATTTCTAAATTTACCCCTCGCTTTACACTCAAAAATCTTATCCCCTTGCTTTATATAGTAAAATCCACCTATTCCTTTAACAATAATACCTTCTTCCATTCAATTCCTCCTTACTCAAATACCATTTCCTCTGAGTACCTCGACTTTTCTCCAAAGAAAATCTCTATCTTTACTGTGCCTTTACCAGAAATTGATAATCTAAGCTGTTTTTCATTTCTATTGTGAATGCTTTCATATACCGTTGATGAAACACCATTTTCTGTCTTAACAACCTTTACTACTTCTTCTTCCTTATCGAAATTGAGAGGAATTATAAAATCCTTAGTTACTTCCGGCAGCTCCTGTTCCTCAGGAGGTTGTTCTATCTTTTCAGAACCTTTACTTACCACTAAATTGAGTACAGAATTTTCTTTTATTTCTGAGCCAGGAGGAATACTTTGGGAAATCACTTCATCCTTTCCGTATTCGTCATTAAATTCATAACCAACGTTCTTAACAATCAATCCTAAATCTTCAGCAGTATCCTTGGCATCCTTTATATTTTTACCCTTCATAGTAGGCATTATAAAGGTTCTTATTTCTTTTCCTTGACTGATGACAATATCAACGGAAGAATGTTCTTTGATCTCAGTTCCTGCCTTGGGATTTTGTCTAATAATGATGCCTACGGGCAAATCATTATATTCATATTCCCTCTCCCCTAGCTCCAAATTTTTATTCTGTAATTCAACCCTTGCTTCTTCTATTTCCTTATGAAGTATTTCAGGAACATTAACTGTTCTTTGACCCTTACTTAAAATTATACTTACAGCATAGCCTTCCTTTACAATATCTCCAGCAACTGGGTCTTGACTGATTACAAAGCCAGCTGGTATTTCATCATCAAAAAGCTGCTTTTGAACTAACATCTTCAACCCTAAATTATTTAGGCTATTCTCGGCAATTTCCTCAGACTGTTTTATTAGGCTAGGTACTGGAACTTCTTTTATCATAAATCTTTCTTTAAACACGTTAAAGAAAATCATTGTTATAAATAATACGGAGATCACCAGTGCTGATAATACTCCAATTACTACAGTTAACTTACCAGTCTTTTTTCTTTCCCCAGAGTACTCCTCTTCCTCTTCAATATCATTTATCGAAGGAATTACTATGGTAGGGGATTCCTCATCATCAACTATGTCTATATTGTGATCAGGATTTTTTAAAGATTTCTCTAGGTCGCTATATACCTGGGTAGCATTATCATATCTAACGTTCTTATCCTTTTTCATGGACTTTAATATGATATTTTCCAGACCTTTACTAATATCGGGATTAATCATTGATGGAGGCACTGCTTCTTCCTTTAGATGCTTTAATGCCACAGTTACAGGGGTACTTCCCGAGAAGGGAACTCTTCCTGTAACCATTTCATACATTGTCGCCCCAAGGGAATATATGTCAGATTTTTCATCAACAAAACCCCCACGTGCTTGTTCAGGAGAAAAATAATGCACTGATCCAATGACATTTCCCGTATTGGTTATGGTTGATGAAGTAATGGCCCTGGCTATGCCAAAGTCAGTAACCTTAACTCTTCCATCATCGGTTATTAGTATATTGTGGGGCTTTATATCCCTATGAACAATATGATTAGTATGGGCATGTTTAAGGGCCAATGCTATTTGCTTGGATATATTTATAGCCTCATCATTTTTAAGAAAGCCCTTCTCTTTTATATGCTTTTTTAAGGTTTTTCCCTCAACTAATTCCATAACTATATAATGTACATCATTATCAGTTCCAACATCATAGATATTAACTATATTAGGGTGGGATAGGCTTGCAGCAGCTTGAGATTCCTTCTCAAATTTATTAATGAAGTCTTCATCACTAATAAATTCTGGTCTGAGTATTTTTACAGCAACAAATCTATTCAAAAGGTGACATTTGGCCTTATATACTAAAGCCATACCACCTCCACCAATCTTTTCAATTATCTCATATCTTTTACCTAATATTTTACCAATCATAGTTTCAACTCCCTCATTAACTATGCCTATATCTGATAGCAATTAAAGTGATATTATCAAATCCACCCCTATTATTAGCTTCATCGACTAAGAAGTCACAAGAATCCTGTAGATTTGAATTATTTAGAAAGCTATTTTTTATCAAATAATTATCAACCATATTAGTTAGTCCATCTGTACATAGTATGATTACATCACCATCATCAACGTCTACACTTAATATATCCGGTATAGGACTTATCTCTGTTCCGAGGGCTTTTGTAATAACATTCCTTTTTGGATGAGTTTTTGCTTCAACCTCGGTAATACTTCCATTTTTCATAAGCTCACTTACTAAAGTATGGTCCTCTGTTAATTGTGTTAATTCTTTTTGTCTCAGCATATAAGCCCTACTATCTCCCACATGGGCAAAATAAAGCCTATGATCAATAAATAATGCCATAGTTATTGTTGTACCCATTCCATCCCAACTATTATGGGACAAAGATTGATTATATATCTCCTTATTACCTTTATAAATCGCATCTTCTATTACCCTTTTAATCTGAGCTTCATCATTAGTGGATATACTATCAAATTTGTTTTTAATTGATTCACTAACTTGTTCGATAGCCATTTTACTTGCAACTTCTCCTGCATTATGTCCACCCATTCCATCAGCCACAATAAAGATACGCATATGTTTCTGATCTACATAAAGCGAATCTTCATTCTTGCTTCTGATTCTACCTATATCTGTTTTTGATGCCCATTCCATTAAATCACCTCAAACTTAAATCAACCCTTAGAAAATTCAATAGAGCAAATTGCATAATTACCTTGTGTTAAGATCATCCACTATACATAGTTCTAAAATTCCTAAAGCTTTCCACCATGTATTATGAAATTTGATCAATAAATAAAGATAAAAATATAATGCATATATTTTCCCTATTTGTCATGGGGCGATAATAAATTTCCAATAATAACTAAGTTTATCATAACTACTAAATTATCTCAATCGTTTCATCTTACATATAAAGAATCCATCGGTATTGGTAATATTAGGATATAGCTGTAGGTATTCCTTTTTAGAATGTAATGATTCAGGCAAATAACTATTTACATCCATCAAAGCAAAATTATCATTTTGTCTTAAAAATTCCTTTATTACATTCTCATTTTCTTCATCTTGAATGGTACAAGTACTATAAAGAAGTTCTCCACCATTCTTTACATATTTTGAACTCATGCTTAGCATTTTAATTTGCATCTTTGAAAGTTCTATTATATGCTTATATTCTTTAAAATATCTTATTTCAGGTTTTCGTCTTATAATACCAAACCCAGAACAAGGAGCATCGACAAGAACCTTGTCTGCACTGCTTAAAAGACCTTTATCGAGCTTTAAAGCATTGAATTTTTCTGTATTAACAATAGAAATGCCCAGTCTTTCACAATTCTCCTTTATTAAGTCTAGCTTATGTTCATGGATATCCCTAGATAATATTTTACCTTTATTATTCATGAGCTGGGCAATATGGGTAGACTTTCCACCAGGCGCACTACAAACATCCAAAATAAATTGTCCTTCACGGGGCTTCAGTACATGACTAACCAGCATGGAACTTTCATCTTGCACCTGAAACAGTCCATTATTGAAGGGTTTTAAATTATCTAAACCTTCCTTCATCGACTGAATGATAATAGCTTCAGGAGCTATCTCACCCCTCTGACATACTACACCATCTCTGTTTAATTCATCAATTAATTCATCCCTAGTAGCTCTCAAAGTATTAGTTCTAATTGTTAAATTAGGAACTTGATTATTAGCTTCTAATAATTCCTTGGTGAAATCTATGCCATAATCATCGACCCACTTATTTACTAACCACTCAGTATGGGAATATTTTAAGGATAGATGCTCTACAGGGTTGTCTTCATACTTAGGTAACTTAATAGAGTCCCGCTCCCTTAAAAAGCTTCTCAATATACCATTTACAAAACCAGATAACCTAAAATTAACTTTCTTAGCTAACTTCACAGATTCATTTACTGCCGCCGATTCCGGTATCTTTTCCAAAAATATTATTTGATATAAACCTAACCTTAAAATGTTCAATATTTCTATTTGTATTTTATTTATTTTGGTCTTAGACAAATTCCTTACTATGTAATCTAAATATTGTTTATTCTCTAAAACTCCATAAACCAATTGGCTAATAAAACGCCTATCTAAAGAAGAAACTTTATTCTTCTTTAGATATTTGTTTATAGTTATATTTGAAAAAGCTGCATTTTTTTCTATGTCTACTAATATGTTTAAAGCTATTTTCCTAGGATTAACATTTTGCATAGTAACCTCCAGTTTTGACTATAGGGTATTCTTAATCTCTACTATTCCTTAATACTAGTAATCTTAACAATTGTCCAATCGAAACAGCTACAGCAGCAACGTATGTTAATGCGGCAGCATTTAAAACGGCCTTTGACGACTTTACTTCTTCATTGTATATTATGCCGTTTGCAGTAAGCTCTTTTATCGCCCTAGAACTGGCATTATACTCAACAGGTAAAGTAATTACATGGAATGCTATTGCTGCAATATAAATATATATTCCTAAATCTATTAATGCTAATCCTCCCCGTCCTAGAAAAAATCCTAGAAATGCCAATGGTAAAGCGACTTGAGATGCTATAGACGCCACTGGAGCAATTTGACTTCTAATAGTTAGTGGGGCATAGTTCTTTGAATGCTGTATTGCATGACCAACCTCATGGGCCGCAACACTTATTGATGCAATTGATGTCCCATTATGGACATTGCTAGAGAGTCTTACTACTTTTTTTCTTGGATCATAATGATCTGATAAATAGCCGCGGACATGTTCTATATGAACGTCTCTTAATCCATTTCTATCCAATATGGTTCTAGCTACTTGGGCACCTGTATATCCCCTCATACTCCTCACCTGTAAAAATCGATTAAAGGTTCCCTTTACTTTACTCTGAGCATAGAAAGCAAATATCATTGCTGGAATCATTAGTATCATACTAAAGTGATACATACCTCCGTAATACATTTTATTCCCTCCTTAAAAATTGCTTTATAGCCTTTTCTACTTTATCAATATCTACACATGTATTATAACATGGACCGTTTGGTCTCTCATTTTTCACGCCAATTACTGGTATACCTTTAACATCTAATATTCCATGTGATAGGTCTCTTTCACAGGCTATTGCTATAACTCCCTTTGGTCTATAATCCTTGATAATTTTTCTTGCCAAGGTTCCTCCCGTTACAATTTGCAGATTTATATTATAGCTTGTACATAAATCAAAAAGACCATTTATATCACAGCCCCCACACCTCTTACAGTTATTAATATCTCCAGTGATTTTATGTTTGCAAGAAGCTTTTTGTAAGCAATGTGGTGCTATCATGAGTATATCCTCTGGATTTAACTTTTTGTTCTTTTGAATCACAACTCTATTATTTATTTCTGAAAAGAATCTTCTGATTGCATCCTTTTCAATTTTAAAAAGATCGCAAAAAGAAATCATTATGGGATAGACAGCCTTTATAGAATATTCAAATACGGGTATAAGAAATCCTGGCAGCCTTTTATTTTTCGTGATTCTAACTGTCAGCATTAACATTACCAATAGATATACCGTAACTATTATAAAGAATAATATCATTCCACTTAATATAGTTAAGTATAAATCTAATTTACCACCTTTAATTAACCAAAACAAAGCACTGACTATGAAAACCGCAAGGATAATGATCAAAATCAACATATTAATAAAAATATTCTTATCACTTTTTACAATACTTCTCATATTGTCTTATTCTCCTAGCACTGTTCCAATTTCTACGTTATTACCTCTAATGTATTCATCAACACTCATTTTTCTGCTATTTGGAAGCTGCATTTCTTTTATGATTAGCATTCCATTTCCTGTACTAACAAAGATACCTTCTTTGTTGACATCAATAATCTTCCCAGTTACTTCAAAGCTTTTTTCCCCACCAATAGCACATTTCCAAATCTTTAACTTTTTACCCTTGTACATAGTATAAGCAACAGGCCATGGATTTAAACCCCTAACTAAGTTGTATATATCTTTAGCTGTATTTTGCCAATCCACAAGTCCAGTTTCTTTTTTTAGCATTGAAGCATAGCTACTATTTGAATGCTCCTGGGGAATTCTTGGAGCTTCATCTGCTTTAATAAGCTCCAGGGTTTCAGCTAGTACCTTGGCTCCTACTCCGCTAAGTATATCATGAAGCTCACCGGCAGTCATATCTTCTTCAATAATGACTTCTTCTTTCAAAATCATGTCTCCAGTATCTAGCCCTTCATTCATATACATTGTGGTAATACCAGTTTCATCTTCGCCATTGATAATAGCCCAGTTTATAGGAGCAGCTCCTCTATACTTTGGTAAGAGAGATGCATGTACATTTATACATCCCTTTTCTGGCATCTCCAATATTTCCTTTGGAAGTATTTGTCCGTATGCTACAACTACACAGCAATCAAAATCCATTTTTTTAATTAATTCAACACTTTCTTTTTCTTTAATTTTTTTGGGTTGCAATACCGGTATGCCTATTTCTATTGCTTTAGCCTTTACAGGAGGAGGCAATACCTTTTTACCTCTTCCTTTAGGCCTATCGGGCTGTGTAACAACAGCCACTACATCATGATTATTCTTAACCAATGCTTCTAAACACGGAACTGCAAAATCTGGAGTTCCCATAAAAAGAATTTTCATATCTTTACACCTGCTCCTCAATAATTTTATCTATGAATAGTACTCCGTTCAAATGATCTATCTCATGGCATAAAGCTCTAGCCAATAATTCTTCACCCTCTATAATTATTTCCTTACCCTCTCTATTAAGCCCTTTAACCTTTACAAACATAGGCCTTTCCACAGTTCCTGTTCTATTTGGTATACTTAAACATCCCTCTACATCAATTTGAGATCCATTTTGGTCAAGAAGTTCGGGATTAATGAGTTCAATTATACCCTCACCCACATCTATAACAATAATTCTCTTTAATATACCAATTTGTGGAGCAGCTAATCCAACTCCATTTTCATGATACATGGTATCTATCATGTCATCGAGAAGCTGTTTAATTCTGTCATCAATTTTATCTACAACCCTTGAGTCTTTCCTCAATATAGGATCTTCATCTGTTCTAATATTTCGTATAGCCATAATATATTACCTCCTAAAAATTCTTAATCTTAATCTCGCAAGGTCCATAATTAAAAAATATTATAGGGCTTCATGTCGAAAATTAAGCTCACATTATTTTCTATATACTTATTCTTATTAATATTACATATATAATTAATTATACTCTTTATATTTTCATGGTCAACACTTTGATACTTTAATAAAATCTGCCATCTATAGTTCTCTTTGATTCTACCAAGTATCGCTGGATTTGGTCCTAATACCTGTGTGTTTTTTAAATCCTTGTGCCTTAGTATCTCACCATGTATTTTTTGGAATAATTTATTTGTGGATCTTATGACTGAATTCTCATTTTTTCCTAATACAATAATATTTATAATCTGATAAAATGGTGGATAGTTAAATTCCCGTCTGAGTTTTATTTCTCTTTCATAAAAATCAGTGTAGTCATGGCTTTTAGATGCATTTATGGCATAATTATTTGGGCTATAGGTTTGAACGACCACCTCTCCAGTATAATCATGTCTACCCGCTCTCCCTGCAACTTGTGTCAATAGTTGAAATGTCCTTTCATTCGCTCTATAATCAGGAAGATTTAAAGTTATATCAGCAGATAATACACCTACTAATGTAACATAGGGAAAATCTAAGCCCTTTGTCACCATTTGTGTACCAATTAAAATATCAATTTCTCTTTTCTCAAAGGAGTCAATAATTTTTTCTAGGCTACCTTTACGAGAAGTAGTATCTATATCAAGCCTTGCTGTCCTAGAGGTTGGAAATAGCTTATTAACATATTCTTCAACCTTCTCTGTTCCCAATCCAAAGAATTTTATATATTTACTTTTACATTCTGGACAGATTTTAGGTACAGTGGTCTTAAACCCACAATAATGACACTTAGCTATATTATTTTTATGATGATAAGTAAGGGATATATCACAATTTGAGCATTTTAATACGTAACCACAGCTCCTACAGGAAACAAATGTGGAGTAGCCTCTTCGATTTAAGAATAAAATAACCTGCTTTTTGTCAAGCAAACTATTTTTCATTGAGTTATATAGCCTACGACTAAATATATTTTTATTTCCTTCTTCTAGCTCAACCCTCATATCGACAACCTCTACATTTGGAAGAGGGTTTTTATTAAATCTATTTTTTAGCTCTAACAGCTTATAGTTACCTATTTCAGCCTTATAATAGTCATCTATTGACGGAGTAGCCGAACCCATAACTAAAACCCCATTATTCTCCATACATAAATATTTGGCTACTTCTATGGTATGATATTTGGGATTCATTTCCGATTTATAGGATGACTCGTGTTCCTCGTCGATAATCACTAATCCTAAGTTATCGCAGGGAGCAAATATGGCTGATCTTGCACCTATAACTATTTGCATTTTATTGTTTTTAATTTTTCTCCACTGATCATATCTTTCCCCTAAGGAAAGTTTACTATGAAGTACTGCTACGGTATCTCCAAATCGCCTTAAAAACTTTTCAACTATTTGAGGGGTGAGAGAGATTTCAGGAACCAATATAATAGCCTGCTTATTATTTTCTATGACCTTATCCACAAGCTGCATATATACTTCCGTTTTACCACTACCCGTTACACCATGTAAAAGAAATGCTTCATGGCTTTTTCCCTCTATCGCTTCCATTATATTATTATATGCTTCCTTCTGTTCATCATTAAGTGTATTTGGCTTGTCTCTTTCTATTTTATCAATATCTATAGGTGTTCTATAGTCTACTTCATCCTTGACTAAAATTAGACTCTTTTTTTCTAAACCATTAATTACCGCCCTAGAAGTTTTTGTCCTTTGAATAAGCTGACTTAATTCAATTTTATTAACCTTTGTGAGATATTTTAAAACTTCAGTCTGCTTGTAGGCTTTTTTAGGAATAGTTAATAAAATTTCATTAATACTGCTAGGTTTAAAATTAATCTCAACTACTTTTTTATATTTTATTTTTATATCAGAATAAAACTTTTCTTCTATGGTAATTAGATTTTCCTTTAATAATCTATTCAATTCCTTGATACATCCACTATCTAAATCTTTAATTAATTCATTATAAGTAAGGGACTTATTTACCAAAAGTCTTTTTATTATAGGACTTTGATTAATATCCCTATGTTCAATAACGCCTTGAGAAGCCTGTTTAAGTTTATATATTTTTTTCTTTTTCAAAGTTGTTCCCCTAGGGATCAAGCATTGAATAGCTTCATAATAGGTACATAAATATGTATCACGCATCCATTTGCAAAGTTTTATCTGTGTTCCCGATAAATATATATCATCATCTGTTACATCCTGTATATCTTTAATGCCTCTTATAGTCTTTACCTCATTGCCAGAATTAAATTCAAATACAAAGCCTTCAAGTAATTTATTTCCCCTTCCAAAGGGAATAATAACCTTATCACCAATTTTAATTTTCCCAAGCAAGCTATTTGGGATTCTATATGTAAATAATCTATCGGTTACTCTCGTTCCTGTATTAACAACTACATTACAATATTTAATACAATCCATTATAAATGCCCCCACGAATTGAATTACAAAGGAGTAGGTTTCCCTACTCCCCAGGCTTATGACAAAAGTCCAATTTCTGCGTTACTGCTGAAGCTTCCGGTACTCACTTGCATATATAGCAAGCTCCGTTCCTCAGCTTCAGCGTGCCTTGAACTTGAACCTTTGTCATAAGCCTGCTATCTTATAGACTAAGGAGTAGGTTTCCCTACTCCTTTAATTTTATCAAATCATATGCTTTATCTAAAATTATATTTGCTATCTCTTTTTTCTTCATTTTATCATATTTTTCTATATTACCCAAGCTGTCAATTATGCTTACTATATTTGTATCGCCCTTAAAGCCCGCACCCTTTTCACTTATATTGTTGGCCACAATAAAGTCTAAATTTTTTCTATTAACCTTCCCCTTAGCATTTTCAAGAAGATCCTTTGTTTCAGCTGCAAATCCAATCAAAATTTTATCTTTTTTAAGTTTTCCCAGCTCAAATAAAATATCTTGATTCCTTGAAAGCTCTATGGCTAAATCCGAGTCGCTTTTCTTAATCTTATTGTTTGAAACTTCCTTTGGTTTATAATCTGCGACGGCGGCAGCCTTGACTACTATATTAGCCCCATCAAAATTATTTAATACTTCCTTATACATATCCTCAGCAGTTATTACATCTATAACTTTTATTCCATGGGGCTTTTCTAAATTAGTTGGGCCAGATACCAGTGTTACATCTGCACCTCTATCCCTTGCCACAATAGCAATTGAATAACCCATTT
Organism: Maledivibacter sp.; assembly: GCA_025210375.1. NCBI lineage: Bacteria > Bacillati > Bacillota > Clostridia > Peptostreptococcales > Caminicellaceae > Maledivibacter > Maledivibacter sp. The sequence goes on from JAOASB010000034.1 coordinate 85,439, forward strand.
TACCTGAGGAATGATTAGTTATGTATCTCACAGGGTCTATTGGTTCCCTAGTAGGGCCTGCTGTGACTAAAACCTTTTTATCCTTTAATGGTTTTGTAGATGTATTTGTCAGTATATCCACTATTTCTTGTACAATGTCCTCTGGGGATGCTAATTTCCCTACACCATAGTCTCCACAAGCTAACCTTCCCAATGCAGGTTCAACGAATTTGTATCCCATTGACTTTAAAGCCCCAATATTTTTTTGTACTATGGGATTATTATACATATTTGTATTCATTGCTGGAGCTATAAGAATAGGAGCTTTAGTTGCCATGACAGTAGTTGATAACATGTCATCCGCAATCCCATTAATCATTTTCCCAATAATATTAGCCGTAGCCGGAACAATAACAAACAAGTCAGCTTTTTGTGCTAAGGATATATGCTCAACATCCCAGGTTTTAGGCTGTCCAAACATATCTGTAACCACATAGTTTTGGGATAAAGATTGAAAGCTTAAGGGTGCAACAAATTCTGTTGCGGATTTAGTCATTACAACGTTTATATTTGCCTTTAGCTTTTTCAATCTACTTATTACATCCAGTGCTTTATAAACCGCAATTCCTCCACTAACACCAATAACTATATTCTTATTACTAAGCATATTGCACCTCTATATATCAGATTCAATTCTTTCATAGGTAATTTTGTCTTCTATTATTTCATTAGTTGCTATAGTTACGGGCTTATTGGATTCTATATCTATAAGCTTTTCACTACCTTCTATTATCTGTCTAGCCCTTTTAGAAGCAGCAATAACTAATGTATATCTACTGTCAACCTTTTTTAGCAATTCATTAATTGGTGGTTTAAGCATTATATTTCCTCCTTATATTTATTTATTAACTCACATATATTATCTTTTACGGTACATTTTTCTGCTTCAATAATTGATATAAGACTATTTACAGCCCTAGATAATTCATCATTTATTATATAATAATCATATTCCTTAATAAAGTCAATTTCATCATAGGCAGCTTTTAATCTTCTACTTATATTTTCTTCAGAATCTCTTCCCCTTGTAGTAATTCTATTTTTTAGTTCCTTCATACTTGGAGGAAGCAAGAAAATGAATATCCCATCTGGAAATTTCTCCTTCACTTGCATTGCCCCTTGAGGATCAATTTCTAATATAATATCCTTTCCCTTATCTAGTTGTTCTAAAACATATTTTTTTGGCGTTCCGTAAAAATTATCATAAACTTGAGCATATTCTAGAAGTTCATCGTTTTCTATCATATATTCAAATTTATTTTTTTCAACAAAATAGTAGTTTACACCTTCTACTTCACCTTTTCTTATTTCCCTTGTTGTAGCTGAAATAGATAGTCCTATTTCAGGCTTGTTTCTTAAAAGCTCCTTACATACCGTACCTTTACCTACACCTGACGGGCCGCATACTATGAATAATGCTCCCTTTTTCATCATATAGATTCTCCTTTTTTATCGTTTATTTCATTGATTTCCTTTACTTCTTTTATTTCTTTAGTATGGAATCTATTGGCCATTGTTTCAGGTTGAACCGCTGACAATACCAAATGATCACTATCACATATGATGACTGCCCTTGTTCTTCTACCATATGTAGCATCAACAAGCTTACCTTGATCTCTAGCTTCATTAATTATCCTTTTAATAGGAGCTGATTCAGGTTTTACTATAGCAACTATCCTATTAGCTGAAATCACATTACCAAAACCTATGTTAACTAGTTTTAAATCCATTTTTATCCCCCTGCTACTCTATATTCTGAATTTGTTCTCTAATTTTTTCCAGTTCACTTTTTATTTCTATTACTATTTTTGATATGTTTATATCAGAAGATTTAGAACCTATGGTGTTTATTTCTCTATTCATTTCTTGAATTAGGAAATCTAGTTTTCTACCCACTGCACCAGACTCATTTAAAATTTCATCCAGTTGTTCTATATGACTGTATAGCCTAACTATTTCTTCAGCTATATTACTCTTATCAGCATAAACAGAAACTTCTAAAGCTATTCTTTCTTCATTGATTTCAATTACATCTTCAGTTAAGTCCTTTATTCTTTCTAATAGCTTTTCTCTATATTCTTTAACTATCATTGGAGTACAAGTCTCTATTTCCTTAACGGTTTCAAATATCCTCTTACTTCGATCCTTTATATCATGTGCTAAGGCATCGCCTTCTGACCTTCTCATATCGACTAAAGAAGATATTGCACCGTCCACTGCAACCTTTAAAGTTTCCCAAATTACATCCTCTTCGTCTTCTTTGCTCTCAATATTAAACGTGTCTGGAAAACGAGTCAAATGAGTTAACTTGATTTCATCACTTAACTGAAATTTATCCTTTATTTCCATTAAGGAATTATAGTATTGCTCAATGATATTTAAATTAGGCTTTATGATTAAATCATCATTTTTGCATTCATCAAGGGTAATATATACCTCTACTCTCCCTCTTTTAACATAGTTCTTAATCAGCTTTCTTATCCTCTCCTCAAAAGAAGATAATTTCTTTGGCATTCTTATAATAATGTCATTATATCTATGATTTACAGATTTTATCTCTACGAGAAAATTCCTTGATTCATCATTGGACTCTCCTCTACCATATCCTGTCATACTGCTAATCATAAAATCAATCCTTCCTTCCACGAAGCAATTTATAGAGTAATATCTACCAACTTCATATTATATCATTAAAAGCCTAAAATTTTAAGGATAGATTAAGTATAATTGTAAAATAAATTGATTATTTATATATAAAATTTTCCATCACATATAAACTCAGCTGTACCCTCCATAAAAACTCTATCATCTTCATTAATATAAATATTTAAAGTTCCACCAGGAATGTCTACCTTTACATTATTGCCAACATTATTTAATCTATAAGCAACATATACCGATGCGCATACACCAGTACCACATGCCAGGGTCTTTCCTGCTCCCCTTTCCCATGTATCAACCTTCATAAATCCTTTATTAACAACCTGAGCAAAATTTACATTGGTATTTTTAGGATAAATACTATATTTTTCTATTTTGGGGCCTAGGATACAAAGCTCCTCTTGGTTTATATTTTCAACAAATATTACGGTATGTGGCACTCCCATCAATATGCTTGAAGCTGTTATACTGGATTCTCCAATTCTTATGCTTTCATTGATAAACATTTCCTTATCCGTATTAACGGGGACGTCTTCAGCCCTTAATATAGGCTTTCCCATATCCACCAATATAGTCTTAACTCTACTATCATCCGCTAGAGTTAATTTTATTTCTTTAACTCCCGCTAAGGTTTCCACAGTCAGAACATCTTTTTTGACAATCTCTTTTTCAAATACAAATTTTGAAAAACATCTGATACCATTTCCACACATTTCACCTATTGAACCATCGGAATTGTAATATTGCATTTTTACATCACTGGTTTGTGACTCCTCTACAATCATCATTCCATCGGCTCCAATACCAAAATGTCTATCACAAACCTTTTTTGCCAATGTAGAATAGTCTATCCCATTAGCCTCTTCTGCCTTAAAAATAATAAAATCATTGCCTGCACCATGCATTTTGCTAAAATTTATCATATGAACCTCCTTATTTAAGTTCCAAGTTTTCAAGTCATTCTTTTAGGTCATTAATAAAAATTCCTATAATAACCTTTAACTTTATTATAATACTTATTATATATCCTATTGGTATTATATTTACTAATTATTTATATTGCCTTTCAAATTTTTTTATTTAGTGGTATACTTTACAAAGAATTTTACACTTGTAGTTTTACGCTTATAAAAGTTCTATTTATTTTATTTACATGTAATGGAGGGATAATATGCCGTTTGATGGCTTAGTCATAAATTCTATAGCATCAGAATTAAAGGAAATATTGTTAACTAAAAAAATCGAAAAAATATATCAACCGGAAAACGATGAAATACTGATAAAGTTTAGAAACGTCAGCAATAAGCTATTGGTATCAGTTAATAGCAGCTTTCCCCATATTAGCTTAACGGATGTACAAAAGAAAAATCCATTAAATCCACCTATGTTTTGTATGCTATTAAGAAAGCACCTTCACGGAGGAAAAATTGTTGATATACATCAAGTAGACTTTGAAAGAATATTAGTAATATCTATTGAAAGCTATGACGAATTAGGAAATATCAGCATTAAAAAATTAATAATTGAAATAATGGGCAAGCATAGTAATATAATTCTAATAGAAGAAAGTAGCAGTAATGTCATCGATAGTATTAAAAGAATACCTTCTAATATAAGTAGACAAAGACAACTGTTACCTGGACTCAAATATGAATATCCACCTTCTCAGGATAAGGTGAATGTTTTTGCCATAAATTATGAGGATTTTGTAAGTAAATTGAATTCGGTTTCAAGTGATACTAAGGTATTTAAGGCACTATATAAATCATTTCAAGGGATAAGTCCTGTAATTGCTAAGGAAATCTGCTTTAATGCCAATTTGGATTTAGATAGGTCTATTACTAATCTTTCACAGGAAGACTTTAAGGACATATGGAATGTTTTAAGGGGTATTCTTGATAAAATCAATGAAATAGAATATTCACCAAATATAATTTTTGATAAGAAAGATAATAAAACCATTGATTTTTCTTCATTAGAATTGAGTATGTATAAAAATGAGCTTTTTTCTCAGATGTCCTTTGTTTCTATGAGCAAGGCTATTAATAAATTTTATTTAGAAAAGGATAGACATAATCGTATTAAGCAAAAATCTACGGATATTGTAAAAATCATTAATACCAGACTTGAAAGACTATATAATAAACTTCAGAAACAAAAAGAAGAACTTTTAACCGCTGAAGGTGCTGATAAGTACAAGTTATACGGGGAATTAATACTATCTAATATGCATAATATACAAAGGGGCATAAAGGAAGTTACCCTACAAAACTACTACGAAGATACTATGCCCCAAATAACAATCCCACTTGATTCTAGATTGACACCTTCTGAAAACAGTCAAAAATACTACAAAAGATACAATAAATATAAAAGTGCCCAAAATAAAATAAGCACTCAAATCAAAGAAACATGTGGTGAAATACAATATTTAGAAAATGTAATGATCAACATTGAAAATACAGATGATATTAATAATATTGAGGAAATAAAACAAGAATTGATAGAACAAAAATATATCAGAAAAAGAAAAATCGGTAAGCAGAAGGAAAAAGCCTTAAAATCAAAGCCCTATAAATATATTACCGAAAATGGTTTCATCATATTAGCCGGAAAAAATAATAAACAAAATGATCAATTAACATTAAAAACTGCATCGAAAAAGGATATATGGTTTCATACTAAGGACATTCCTGGCTCCCATGTCATAATAAAAACCGATGGAAAGCCTGTCCCCGAAGATACTATAATGACAGCTGCTTTGATTGCAGCTCACCACAGTAAGGGCAGACAATCCAGCAATGTACCTGTAGATTACACCCATGTCAAATTTGTGAAAAAACCATCTGGTGCAAAACCTGGGATGGTCATATATGAAAATTTTAAAACAATATATGTGACTCCCTATGAAAATGAGATCAAAAAGCTAGAAGCACAGAGTTAACAGCTCTGTGCTTCTATATTTAGAAAGCTCCATAAAGAATGACCTAAAACTTTGAACTTATGACTAAAAAAGCACCTTTTATCTTACTTTTCATATATTTCCACTTCATTATCCTTATCCACTTCATCAAGGTGTACACTTATAATCTCTTTTTTTGAAGTAGGAACATTTTTACCAATAAAATCTGGTCTTATGGGAAGCTCTCTATGGCCTCTATCCACTAAAACAGCCAACTGAATAGTCTTGGGTCTTCCCATATCTATTAAAGCATCCATGGCGGCTCTAACTGTTCTACCAGTGAAAATCACATCATCTACTAGTACAACATTTTTATTATTTATATCAATGTCTATCTGACACCTATTAACTACAGGATTGTCATCGATTTTAGACAGATCATCTCTATATAAGGTTATATCCAGTGAAGCCACTAAGACCTCAGCATCCTCTATTTGTTTTATTTTAGAAGCAAGTCTTTTGGCTAATGGAACTCCTCTAGTATGTATTCCAATCAAAACTACGTCTTCTATACCCTTATTTTTTTCAATTATTTCATGGGATAATCTTGTTATTGACCTATTTATTGCTTTTTCATCCATGATTTTTGCTTTGAATTTCATTTTTTACCTCCAAAAATATAGTATTTATAATAATAAGTATAGGGTTTTCATAGTATAAGTTAAAGTCTATACTAAAATCCCTATAGATATTCCAGTTAAACAGTTAATTTATACACATCGAAAATCCCTAGAAGCATCGGATATTTTGAGATGTATAAATTAAGTTTAACTTTGGGAAATCTATATAATAAAATTTTTATCAAAATCAAGTAAATCCACTTTTCAAATCATTACTTTTGATGGATTCTCTATGTCCCTTTAATTTTTCCAAGTAAATCTTCAAAGTGATTAGGAAGTATGCTATTAAACTCCATATATTCCAATGTGGTTGGATGTACAAATCCTAATACCTTGGCATGGAGGGCCTGACCATTCAAATTAAATTTTTTCTTTTTTATACCATATAATGGGTCTCCAACTAAGGGATATCCTAAATATGCCATATGTACCCTAATCTGATGCGTACGCCCAGTTTCTAGTTTGAGCTGAGTTAAAGTATACTCATTGTATCTTTCTAATACCTTAAAATGAGTAACGGCTCGTTTTGAATTTTTTTCCGTAACAGCCCATTTTAGTCTGTTAACAGGATGTCTTCCTATGGGTGCGTCGATTGTACCACTATTAGTTTTAATGTTTCCATGGACTAAAGCAATATAAATCCTATTAATACTGTGTTCCTTTAATTGAGCAGCTAGAAAATTATGAGAGTTATTATTTTTGGCTACCATTAATAGTCCCGATGTATCCTTATCGATCCTATGAACAATTCCCGGTCTTATTATTCCATTTATAGAAGATAAATTTTTTGAGTGATATAATAATGCGTTTACTAGTGTACCATTATAGTGGCCTGGAGCCGGATGAACAACCATGCCTTGAGGTTTGTTTACTACTATAACATCATTATCCTCATAAACAATACAAATTGGAATATCTTCAGGCGCTAATTCTAGTTTTTCAGGCTCTGGAATTGCTATATCTATAATATCATTTTCATTTATCTTATATTTCTTTGAATCAATTACTTTATCATTAACTCTTACTTTCCCCTGCTGAATTAATTTCTGTACATAGGAACGAGAAATATCATTTAATTCCTTAGATATATATAAATCTAACCTGATACCATCTTCAATATTTTCAACAATTAATTTAATGTCCTTCAAATTATCTACTCCTTTATAATAAATACAATAGTATTATAACATAGAAATAGAAGCAAAGCCTAAGCTCGCTTCTACTTTATTAATCTTTTTTATCATCTTGAATTTGTTTTTTATAATAATCAGAGCTTATATCATCTACGGCTTCTACTTTTCCAGAGATATTTGGATCATACATATTATTATCATACCAATCCAGAGCCATTTTTTTCTCATCGGTCTTATTAAATCTAGCTACTGCTTGCCAAGCATCCTCTCCATCAAAACCATTAAACCTAGAATTATCTTTAAAGGTTCTTCCAAAGGGATAATTGAGTTCCTCCTCCTCTACAGGTCTAGTATTCATTTTTTCTACTAAAGCCATCGATGACTTATTATCACTGCACTTTGCACATATTGCAGTATATGGTATAACATCTAGCCTTTCTATTTCAATGGAATTACCACATGAATCACAAACACCATATGTGCCATTATCAATTTTCTCAATGGCATCGTCTATTTCCTTCAAATGTCTTTTCTCGTTTTCTTCTAGGTTAAATTGCATTTCCATTTCAAAGGTTTCACTGGCTATATCAGCTGGATGATTATCATAAACAGATAATTCGCTGTAATAATCCTGTAGGGAACTATGCAAACCATTTTCCTCCTCTTGGTCAATGGCCCTTAGCACTTCCTTTTTATCCTCTAACAGTCTCTTTTTAAAATACCTTAAATGCTCCTTATCCATTATTAGTCCTCCTATCTGTAGTTCTCAATTATATCTATTAACTCCGCTATATACTTTCCTATTAATGGAAGGTCTACTAACTGTTTTACAAAATAAATTAGTATTGCCGCGAGCAAAGTAAAGCCTATAGCCATACCCAGTCCACGTGCCAATCCCCCAACAAAATTGACTATTAACAATCTCTTAGGATTATTGATTATTTCTGTATATTCAGATATTTTCGATTTCTCTAATGCCACTGAAATATTTTCTAATTTGTTTTCCAATGACATCATTCTTTTATCAGGCATTTTGTAACACATCCCATCAAGGAGCAGTTGTAAGTTAAAAGTTCTAAGCTTCCGGTTCATTCCTTTGAGATTTTTTAGAATGGTCAATATTATTTTGCCCTTTTTCAGATAAAATATAAAAGAAAGCAAGTCATCTTTACCTATATAGAATTTCTAATAATTTTATATAATTTTGTTTACATAAAAAAACTATAGTAAACAAATTACTATAGTTTTTTGAAAACTAGCTCTGATTTTTAAAATTGTTTTCTATCATGTTTTTTATTGCTTGACTTAAGTGAATGCCCCTAATCTTAGAACTTTGAACTTAGAACAAAAATGCGTCATAGACGCATTTTTAAATATGTTCAATAATATTTTTTACTATATTACTTGAATTTTTGGCTGCTTCAAGTACAAACTCATTAAAGTTAGTATGTGCTGTTCCATCGGCTTTATCGGATATGGCCCTTATTATAACAAAGGGAATGTTATTTAAATAGCTTGTATGTCCTATTGCAGCACCTTCCATTTCCGTACAGTAGCCTTTGAAGCTATTCCATAAAAATTCTTTCTTATCTGAAGAAGCTACAAATATATCCCCGGATAAAATTCTACCTATCATTGTTTTATGCTTTATAGTTTCACTCCTACTTGCCTCATAGGTAATATCAATAAGCTCTTTGCTAGCATCAAATATATATGTATCCATCCTAGGAATCTCACCTAATTTATATCCAAAACCCGTAGCATCAAAGTCATGTTCAATGACATCTGAAGATATAACTATATCTCCCACATCTAAATCTTCATGGACTGCACCTGCCACCCCTGTATTTATTATATGGCTTACTTTATAATTGCTGGCTAAAATTTGTGTGCATACAGCTGCATTAACCTTTCCAATGCCTGATCGCACTAGTACAACCTCTTTATTTTTCAACTTACCAACATAAAAATTCATACCTGCGATATTATTATTTTCCTTAATCTCCATAAGTTCTTTTAATATCTCAATTTCTTCATCCATAGCTCCAATTATACCTATTCTAGCCATAAAAGCCCTCCTTAATCAAACCCATATTATCTACATCTTATTATTCATAAAAGAGTTGTTAACCAAATCCAGTTGAGATTCAAGTAAAGTTTTAAACCTAGTCTTAAATATTTGAAATTCTTTTTTTGATTCTTCATATTCCTTTCTTATATCCATTACTTCATTATTTGCACCATCAATAATTTTTCTACCTCTGTCTTCAGCTTCTTTAATGATCAATTCAGCTTTTTTACTTGCATTAATAGCTACTTCTTCCGCTGTACTTTGAGCTACTACTAATGTATCCTTCAAGGTCTTTTCTAAGCTATTATACTTTTCTATCTGTTCTTCCAACAGCCTAATTCTTTCTTTCATTTCTGCATTTTCATTATATACTTTTTCATAACTGTCAATAACATTATCTAAGAATTCGTCTACTTCTACTTCCTTATATCCTCTTAATCCCTTGGTAAACTCTTTATTTTGTATATCTAATGGCGTTATCATATTATTCCCCCCATTATATAGTTTTACTTTAGCTTTTACATGAATTTTTTAATGGATATTTTATATCTATCTTTTTTTGTTTTTCCTAAAACTTTATCTAGAATTATTCTTCCTTTTCCTCTATATGATATCAAGTCACCCTCTTTAACGTTATATGAAGGTGAAACAACTGGTAAAAAGTTAACCTTTAGCTTTTCCTTCTTTATATCTGTCAAGGTTTTAGATCTAGATATTTTAAACCCCGCAGAAGAAACAGAATCTAATCTTAGGGATTTAACTGTATCAGTTATTGTCATGAAACTATTTTCCTTAGGCACAATGCCTTGTATTTCATCAATACTAGTATCTACTTTATATCTACCAATTTGATTCATATTCATCTGAACATAGCTAGCAATTTCCTCTGATACTATTATTTGTATATTATTATCATTAATTATAATATCTCCTATTTTTTCTCTTTTTAATCCTAAACCTAATACAGACCCTAGCACTTGTCTATGATCAAAGCTGCTTCCTTTAGGAATTTTATCAATTCTAATAACCTTCATAGGGGTATAATCTTCTAATTCATAATGATAATCTGGATACAAAATTATAATTTTTCTCTCAGCATCTTCATAACCGCCAGTAATCTTAAAATTTACATAGCCAAATTCCGTTCTTAAAATTTCATTGCATATAGATGCTAAATAGGGATCTAAGAAATCCGTGTATTTAAATATATTCTTTTTTACAGATATTTCAATTTTATCAAGAGCTTTAAAAAGTTCAATTTCATACTTATCATTTAGGGAATATCTAGCCACAATATCTTTTCTGTCCAAAAAATCACACTTTCTATAGTAGTCCTCTAATCAAATTTCCTAGAATGTCCAATGTTATAATAGCTAATATTGGAGAAAAATCAATCATTCCCCTAAAACCTATCTTTTCTTGAAGCATTCTAAAGGGTGCCAAAATTGGTTCCGTTATCTGATATAAAAAATTATATATTGGATTTGAGTAATCTCTACTAAACCAAGAAAATAACGCCCTAGCAATAATAAGGAAATTTAATACCCTTATAAAATAACTGATTGCCTCACTCAATCTCCACATCTTATCACCTTCCAATTCTACTTATTCTATTTATTCCATGGAAAAATACCTTTATTACTAAGTTCCTCTCTAAAATTACCTGAAACATCTATATTGTTTGGAGCCAATATAAATATACCCTTTGAAACTTTCTGAATCTGACCATCTAACGCATAAATAGCACCATTTAAAAAATCAAATATCTTTTTAGCCAATTCTTGATCTAATTTTTCCAGATTAATTATTACAGGCTTTCGATTTTTTAAGTTATCCACAATATCCGGAGCTTCTTCAAAATCTATGGGTTCATAGATTACTACCTTCATTTGCTGGCTTGTATGTATACTAACTATTTTTTGTTTAACTGGTTGACTTGCACTAATTGCACTATGTACCGGTTCTTGTATATCATCATCTGCCATCTCTTCTTCATCATATTCATCTAATCCCATAAAGAACTTTACTTTATCGAAAAATTTCCCTGACATATTGCCCCTCCTTATATTTTGATTTGCAAATTTATTTGTTTTGGAAACCTTCTTTCTATTTATTTGTGAAGGCAAACCCTAATTGCTAAGTAAAACCTTAACTATTTTCTAGTATAATCTCTTTCACCAAATATGCCTGTCCCAACTCTAACCATATTTGAGCCTTCTTCTATTGCCACAACATAGTCATTAGTCATCCCCATAGATAAATAATTCATATTAATATTATCATATTCCGAATTTTTTAGACTATCAAAGGTTTCTTTCATTTTTCTAAAATATGGTCTAACCTCTTCAGTATTACTAGCATATGGTACAATGGACATCAGCCCTTGAACCCTTATATTCTCAAACGATGCCATTGCCCTAATAAACTCATTTATTTCGTTACATTTTATTCCAAACTTTGCATCATCATTGGCCACATTAACTTGAATCAACACATCCATAATTCTATCAATATTCTTTGCTCTTTTATCAAGCTCCTGGGCTAAACGTAAACTATCCAACGAATGTATTAAATGGACTTTATCTATAATATACTTCACTTTATTTGTTTGAAGGTGTCCTATAAGATGCCACTGGGGATCACGGTCTATTTTTTCATATTTTTCCATTATCTCTTGCACCTTATTCTCCCCTATTGCATCTATACCGGTTTTTAATGCTTCATTAATTCTTTCAGCATCTATGGTTTTAGTCACCGCTATAAGCTTTACTTCATTAGGATTTCTATTAGACTTTTCACATGCCTGCTTTATATTATCTAGAACATGATTAATGTTATTGTCAATCACTTCCATTTTCACCCTCCTTATTTAATATATAATATCTCCTTCTTTATATTTTTTTCCATATCGTAAGATTTCATCATATAATTTTACAGTATAAATACGTTTTGATGATTCTCCATCTTTGACATCAAAAAAACTATTTCTAATTATTGCATAATCATCATTGTAGCCTAAAACTTTAATTGGCTTAAATACAGCTTTTCTATTTACATTGAGTACATATACTCCCATCTGATCTTCTTTTTCTATTATAGAATCTTTGCAAATTTTTAATCCTTCATACTGTTCTTTTACTATGTTCAAATTTGCCTTCCTTATTTTATTAAAACCACTTACATATTGATTTGTCTTTACTATTATAAAGCTTTTTGTTTCATCATGCAGCTTATCGATTATCTTTCCCTTAATTCTTGCATCTAAAATATCTATAGATATTTGCCTACCTAATTTAAAAGTATCGGCATCATCAAAGTCTGTAATAATAACCGTATACCAAGCAGTATTATCAGTTATTTTAAATATCTTTTGATTGTATATTACTTTCTCATACTTTAGCTTATCTGAAGTATCATCCATTGATTGTATGATTTTATATTCCAATTTCCCTAAGTTATGGGGAGTAAGTATTTCCTCATATCCATCAATATAGTAACTAATAATTCCTGATTCTGGACTGTTTATTTCCAATATAGAATTCTTGATCTTGTTCTCTAATTTACTTTTTTCTCCCTGAAGCTTTTCTAAATTTGCTCCTGAAAAGCTTTTATCTCCGCTAATTCTTCTTTTTTTATTGATTTTGTTTTCCAAACTACTTCTGAGCCCGTTAACTTTTACAAAATCACCTTGTATTCTAGCATTTCTTATATCATTTATAAGTATATCTATCTCATCATCCAGCTTATCAACATCTACTTCAAACAAAGTATTTTTACTATCTTCTATATCATCAATTCTACTACTTAGTTCTTTAATTTTTTCCCTATCCTTATCATTTACATCGGAGGTGTATATTTCACATATTTTATAATATTTTTCTACCTTTTCTCCCTCTTCAGCATAATATTTTATATTTCCCTCACTTGTGGATTTTACTATTTTTTCATCTCTTACAATTAAACACTCATATTCTTTTTGTGTACTAAGCTCACCAAACTTTACAATTTCAGTGCTAGGCGACTTAAGTATAACTCCAAATATAAGTTTATAGGCAAAATATAAAAGAACCATGGAAAAAAACACAAAACGATATAATTTAAATTGTTTTTTCATTCTATCACCTATTGATAATGAATTCTTAAGGATAAATATATGGTTTCAATCTCCATATAATCACCTTTGATTATTAATTCTTCATTTATACTATTTTTCCTCTAGATAATTATAATTTTTGTATAGTAATTTAGTCCCGATATGTTGTAAAATGTCAAAAAATGATAAAGACTACTTAAATGTAGTCTAAAATATCCTGCCATATCTACTTAGTATTCTTAATTTTTTTATTTTACTTACCTTAAGCTCAATGACTTTATCTTCTAATGTAAGAATACAAAGAATATTTTCCTTTGTTTTAGCTCCCAAAACCGTTCCTTTAATAGAATTGTTATTTTTTAAATATATCTTTATTTGGTCTCCAATAGATAGATTTAAATTGCCAAGCTTAAATATTTTCAGATCCAACTCATCTAAAAAACTCTGAGAGATTTTATCACTTTGAAAAATGATCTCGTTATTAATCAAATCCTTTTTTTCCTTTAATACAGATAATAAATATCCAAATATGGATACAATGAATAGTACAATAGAAACTTGTAATAACTGGTCTATATAATACATATCATCACCTTTTTTATAACAAAGATGTACTTTGTTAGTTTAAAATTTACTTGTGGGGTCGGTTTGCTTAAGCTTGGATTAAACTTTACTACTATTCTCTTAAGTACTATATCTTTTCATTATATTTATTTAATTAGTAAGAATAAAAAGAAAAACCTATGGCCTATGCCATAGTATATTGGTCTGGGTGAGAGGATTCGAACCTCCGACCACCAGAACCCCATTCTGGTGCGCTACCAAACTGCGCTACACCCAGATAATATCTTACATATATATTATACATAAATAAAAATATATATCAAGTACATATTTTACTTTTTTCACAATTATCTATATCTTTTAGTCCTTCCTCACTCTTTAGATTAATCCATATCTATACACTAATATAGAGGGATTTATATCCCCCCATATCATTATATTTATTGTTTGTTAAATGATAATACATATTAGATTTCTACTACCTTCATCTATGATCTTTTGAAGTGTTTTTTGAAGCTTGAATCTAACATCATCGGGCATCATAAATAGCTTACTTTGAAGCTGTTCCTTCACTAGATCATGTAAAGATTTCCCGAACATGTTTGTTTCCCATATCTGCTTAGGATCAGTTTCAAATTCCTTCATCATGTAATTGAGTAAATCTTCACTTTGCTTCTCTGTTCCTACAAGTGGTGATACTTCAGTGGTAATATCTGCTCTAATCATATGTAAGGATGGAGCATTGGCCCTTAGTTTCACTCCAAATCTACTTCCCTGCTTAAATATCTCTGGCTCATCAAGCTGCATTTCATCTAAGCCCGGTGGCACAACGCCATATCCAAGGGTTTTGGCACTATTGATTGCTTCTTCGACTCTATCATATTCCTTTTTAGCCTTGGAGAAGGATTTCATTAGACTTAGAAGCTGATGGTCACCTTCAATCTTATATCCTGTAAGTTCTTGTAATATCTCATAAAATAAGCCTTCCTTGGTGTGCATTTTTACGTTTGCTATACCTTTGCCTAGATCGATGTTACTTATTTCTGCACCGGTTAAAACTTCTACATTCTCGCCTTCAAACTGGTATGTTAGATTGTCAATATCCTTAATTTTTTCTGTGTTATCAAGGGCTGACTTTATGGTGTATAATATTTGATTCTTCAGCCAATGATTTGGATCTAGACCCTCTATCCATTTAGGTAAATTGATGGATATTTCTCTTACTGGGAACTCAAATAGAATTTTCTGTAATACAGTATTTATATCTTCTATTTCCATCCTTGCACAATTTAATGGTATCACAGGAACATTATGTTTTTCTTCTAACTCAGCCTTTAGCTTTACTGCTTCATTGGAACTTGGATCTATGGAATTAAGCAGTATCACAAATGGTTTTTTAAGTTCCTTCAGTTCCTTTACTACCCTTTCTTCAGACTCTATATAATTATCCCTGTCAATATCTGTTATAGAACCGTCGGTGGTCACCATTAATCCAATTGTTGAATGATCAGTTATAACCTTCTTAGTCCCTATTTCTGCGGCTTCCTCAAATGGTATTTCATTTTCAAACCATGGAGTCATTACCATCCTAGGCAGACCTTCCTCTTGATGGCCTAAAGCACCCTTAACTAGATAACCAACACAATCAATCATTCTTACTTTAAATTTTGCATTATCCTTTAATAATATCTCTATAGCTTCATTTGGCACAAATTTAGGCTCCGTTGTCATAATAGTTTTTCCAGTTCCGCTTTGTGGTAATTCATCCTTAGTTCTTTCTTTTCTATATACATTTTCTATGTTGGGTATAACAAGTAAGTCCATAAACCTCTTTATGAATGTTGATTTTCCAGTTCTTACAGGTCCTACTACTCCTATGTATATGTCTCCCTGGGTTCTTTCCGATATATCTTTATATATGTCGAACCGTTCCATCGTTACCCTCCTTTATAAATAGTTTGTATACATTTCTATTTCAATTATTATTAACATTATAAATATATGTCTTTATCACTAAAATATGACTTTGATTGTACAAAAAAACACAATGCAACTGCTTAAGTTATAAATGGTAAGTTCAAAGTTCTAAGTTTTGGGTCATTCTAATAGGTACAAAAAATAAAAAGATATCTATTAGGATAAATAGATATCTTCACTATATCAACATTTTTAATTTTTTCTCCAAAGAATACTTTGAATCTTAGAACTTAGAACTACAAATACATCTCAAAATACATTTATACTACCAAGTATCTATAAAATCCTCCATGACCTCTTCTATTTCATGGGTTTTACTTCTAAGCATCAAATTGCTTACAGCTTCTTTTGCTGAGCATCCTTCATATAGAATCTTGTATATTTCATTTGTTATTGGCATTTCAATATTATACTCCTTGGATAACGCATATGCAGCCTTTGTAGTGTATACCCCTTCTACTACCATACCAATAGATGATACAGCTTCTTCTAATGACTTACCTTGTCCAAGCTGTATTCCACACCTTCTATTTCTACTATGCATACTGGTACAAGTAACTATCAAATCTCCAATTCCTGTTAATCCCGTAAAGGTACTTACGTCTGCTCCCATTGCTTGCCCCAGTCTAGCTATCTCTCTGATACCCCTTGTCATAAGGGCAGCCTTAGCATTGTCTCCATATCCAAGCCCATCACATATCCCTGCGCCTAATGCTATTACATTTTTAAGAGAGCCTCCTAATTCCACTCCAACTACATCTGGATTCGTATAAACCCTCAGTCTAGGGGTTATAAATACATCTTGAACAAACTCCGCAGCAAACCTACTTTTCGAAGCTGAAACTATTGTTGTAGGTATCCCTTTACACACTTCCTCTGCATGTGAGGGCCCTGAAAAAGCGACATAATGGTTATCTGGATAATAACTGCTAACAATTTCTGAGATTCTTAGTAGAGTACTATTTTCAATTCCTTTAGATACATTAACAAATATTTGCTTTCCATCAACGCGTCCCTTAATTTTTTCCATTACATCCCTTATACCTTGTGATGAAACAGCTAAAACTATAATAGAGCATTCATTTACGCAATGTACTATATCATTGTGAATATTTATATTCTCAGGAAGCTTAACATCGGGTAAATATTTTGTATTTTCTCTAGAAGTTCTTAGGCTTTCAATGTGTTCATGATTTCTCCCCCACAGATTAATATCATGACCTTTATCAGCTAGTAGAATTGATAATGCAGTTCCCCAACTGCCTGACCCTAAGACTGCTATTTTTTCTTTCATCCTCAAACCCACTTTCTATACAAATCTAAAACTATGGTTTTACTTTTATTTTTTAGCCTTGCATTGCATTACAATTGGTGTCCCCTCAAAGTTATAATTTTGTCTTACTTGATTTTCTAAATATCTTATATATGAAAAATGTGCTAATTCTATGTCATTAACAAACAAAACAAATGTTGGCGGTTTTACACCAACCTGAGTCCCATAGTATATTTTTAACCTCTTACCCTTATCTGATGGAGGCTGATTTAAAAGTATAGCCTCACTAATCAAATCATTTAACGCACCAGTAGATATTCTCATAGAATGTTGATTTGATACATATTTTATATACTCCAAAACCTTATCCACTCTTTGCTTAGTTTTTGCAGATATAAATAATATAGGTGCATATGTCATATATGCTAATTCATTACGGATTTTTTTTGAATAATCATTATATGTATAGTTATTTTTTTCAATTAAATCCCACTTATTAACAACAATTATTGCTGCCTTACCTGCCTCGTGGGCATAACCAGCAATTCTTTTGTCCTGTTCTGTTACTCCTTCTACAGCATCAATAAGAATTAGACAAACATCACTTCTTTCAATAGCTGTTAATGATCTAATAACACTATATTTTTCAACATTCTCATATACCTTACTTTTTCTTCTAATCCCTGCAGTATCTATAAAAACATATTTATCCTCATTAAATTCAAAGGGAGTATCGATTGCATCCCTTGTTGTTCCTGCAATATCACTAACTATAACTCTATTTTCACCCAAGATAGTATTGATCAAAGAGGATTTTCCCACATTTGGCTTCCCAATCACTGCGACCTTAATAACATCTTCTTCGTAGTCCGTATCAACATCTTCTGGAAATTTATTTATTATTTCATCAAGAAGATCCCCAAGATTTAAAGCATTTACTGAAGATATGGGTATTGGTTCACCTAAACCTAATGTGTAAAAATCATAAAAGTCCTCTGGAAGCTTATTGCTGTCAACCTTATTTACTACGAGAACAATGGGCTTATTTGTTCTTCTAAGAATATTGGCTATTTCTTCATCGGCATTAGTTATGCCTGATCTTCCATCTACCATGAATACTATGACATGTGCCATATCCATAGCAATTTCAGCCTGTGTTTTCATTTGAGAAATAATTATATCCTTTGAATCGGGCTCTATTCCTCCAGTATCTATTAGTGTAAATTTGTTATTAAGCCATTCCGCATCCGCATATATTCTGTCCCTAGTGACACCTGGTTTATCTTCAACTATAGATATTCTCTTTCCCGCGATCTTATTAAAAAATGTCGATTTTCCAACATTTGGTCTACCAACCACCGCAACAACAGGTTTTCCCATATTTATTCCTCCACTAATTCAAATTTGTTTTCTATTTTAATATAATACTTTCAATAAAAGATTTCCCTTCAATACCACAAATCACAACATCTTTATTGAATGCTTTTTCAATATCCTCTACGGTAACATCATCTAAAAATATAGGCTCATCGGATTTTAACATACTCTTAGGAATAACAAGCCTATCTCCCACTTCCCTATTCTGTAATTGTTTTATAATGTCTTGTCCAGTTATTAGTCCTGAAACAGTTATAGTTTCACCAAAAAACTCATTTATAATAGGTACCACTTGAAGTTTTAGCTTTGCAATTTTATGGGTCAATTTACTTGCTAATTCTTTAATAAACTTAGAAGCTGAAACTCCAGTCACAATAGTAATTGTCTTATCTACCTCTAAATTATCAGGTAACTCCTTTAAGTATTGGTCAAACTCGTACTCCATCTTTTTAATTAAACCTACACCATTTTCTATCTGGGGAAATCCCTCATAATCCTCATAATGTGGCAAAGCTTTTTCAGCTAAAACGTAAAACTCATCTGATAAATGCACAAAATTAGTACCTATTTTTCGTTTTAATAATCTATGCCAATTATCGATTTGGTTAATAACTTTAGTTGCCTTTTCTTTATCAAAAATCTCCATGGGATATAAGTTTTCTCTAAACTTTGTGACTCCCACAGGAACAATTGCCATACTACATATATTGGGATACAAACCATATAGGTCTTCTATTGTTCTATCTAACTCTATACCATCATTTACTCCCGGACAAAGTACTATTTGTCCATTAATAATTATACGATTTTCAGTTAACTTCTTAATTCTTTCTAGTACATTTCCTGCATTTTTGTTATTTAACATTTTGACTCTTAGCTCTGGATTGGTGGTATGAATAGAAACGTTAATTGGACTTATATTGTATTCAATAATTCTATCTATATCTGCATCACTTAAATTAGTCAAAGTAACAAAATTACCTTGGAGAAAGGACAATCTCGAGTCATCATCCTTAAAATATAAGCTCTTTCGCATATTTTTAGGTAATTGATCAACAAAACAAAAAATACATTTATTTTTACAGAACTTCGCTTTATCTAAAATAGGATTTTCAAATTCGATACCGAGATCTTCATCATAATCTTTATCTATTTCTAAGACCCAAACTTCTCCATCCTTCTTTTCAATCTCAACTTCCAAATAGTCATCAGAAATTAAAAATAAATAATCTAGAACATCTAGTATCTTTTTACCGTTAATACTAACGAGTATATCTCCTTTTTCTATGCCCATTTCCTCTGCTATACTATCTTGTTCAATATTAGATATTATATTATTATATTTCTTTTTATCCATCCAAACACCTGCTTTAATTAATAGAGTAAATTGCATATGCAATTCCCTCAATAAATAATTTCAATATTTACATTCTCGTTTTATTATAATGGAAGTTTAAGAATAGTCAAGCTGTTTAAGTACAAAGACGACCAAAGCTGCTTTGTTGGTTCCAAGTTGCAAGTTACAAGTTACAAGTTTTAAAAGTCATTCTTTTAGGTCATATTTCAAAATCTGCTACGAATCTTTAGGCATTTTAAAACTTAAAAGAATGACCAAAGGCTTGCGACTTGTAACATGGAACTTGCAACTAACAAAGTGCCCCTGGCACTTTGTTAGTGTCTTACTATTACATAAACTCCATTTCTAAGATCATGAACCATGCCCATTGTTATTTTTGCTATCAGTAATGCCGTTTCCTCCTGTTTTTCTAAACTATCCACAAAAAATATTGGTGCTGTAGCCGACGATACATTTTTATTTAATGAAACAAGGGCAATTATATTTTCCTTTATTCCAAAATCCATATATATCTCCTTTCCCTACTCTATTTAACCTTCTTGCAAATGTTTCCCCCTTGGTTTCCTTTTACAGGTTTCTAATACAGGGGTCTTTTTTACAACATCTACCAATAAATCCACATTGGGTTCCATAGGTATAAGCGCCATAACTAAATTCCCATTGTGAGGATTTCTCCTGGCCAATGGAGTAAAATCCGGCTCATCTATATCCTTTCTAATACCCAATTGTGTGGCTGCTTGATGCTGTATTGCCTGTCTTTGCCCAATATTTGATAAAGTAGAACTGGCACTAGGATCTTTAGGTACTATTTCAACGGCTATACCTCTTTCCTCGTATATTTTTCTTGATCCAGTTAGCCCTATGTTCATGATTATTACATCGTTAATAATTAATAATGGGCCGTCAAAACTTATTTTTCCAGGTTTCACCTCCGCTATTTCACCAATTAATTGTCTTGTTAAAAATCTCTTCAAAACTGTCATCGCTAAAATTCCCACAATAATACCCGTTATAATTTGCATTTGCTGTCCACCTTTTAAATATCTAGATATATTCATAGATAAGCTCGTTAGAAGTGATGTCAACATCACCATATAATTTCTAGCTTCAAAGGCTTTGGCTATATCCTCTATGTAAGCTGTACCCCTAGGTACTAGTTCTGTTGGTTCAATATTATCTAAACTCTGTCTTTCCATATTTCGTACATCTCTAAATTGCTGTGCCGCTAATGATAAAAAAGTAACTGCTCCAAATTCCTTAGTTCCCAACGCTGGTATAGCTACAGCTCCAAGGGATGCAGCTATTAGTCCCAATGTAATATGTGATAAAAAACCCTGTGGATAGCTCGGATACTGCCTATGATCAATTTTCATCATATAAGCACGGGCAAAAACACCGATTATAATTGACAATATTATGGAAATCATATAATTTTCCATCAAATACCTCCCTTCATATTTAATATTTTTCCTCAGTAAAATATTAAATATGAAAAAAAGATATTAAAATATTGAAAAAGATTGATATTCCTACATCGAAAGGCCCTTTAATGGTTCAGAAACTATTATTGGATATTTTGATCACCATTCCCATAGGATAGCAATCTTTAATAAGTGGCGTCTTCCTGCTTCGATTAAAAACTTGCCATTCCCTCATATATCATAATTCTAATATCAATAACAAAAATAGAGCTAAATAACTTTTAGCTCTCAGATTGTTGACAAAGTCAACAAGATGTCAGGCTGTTGAGAAATTCGAAGTTCGAGGCGTGCTGAAACCGAGAGGCCGTAGCGTATACAGACATACGTAAGGGTTCTTGGTTGAAGCAACAACGAAGAAATTCGAGTTTGTCAACAGCCTAAGAGCTAAATAACTTTTAGCTCTAATCTATATTTAAAAAAAGCAGAAAAATACCATAAGTGAAAATAAAAGATATACTCACTAAGAATAAACAATGTTGGACAAAATGATTTTTCATTTCTTTTGACTGTCCAGTTTTCATATAATCAGCCAATAGCAGAACTCTCATCTTCTAAGTCATTATTTATATATGGAACTTCTTTAGCCTACTATTTAATTCTGAGGATTTTTCATTCAATTGTATTGCAATACTAGCCACCTCATTAATCACTTCATTTTGGCTATATATTGATGTTCTAATTTCCTCTAAGCTTGTAGCAGAATTTTCAAAGGTATTTGTCACTTCTTCAATCATTGTCAATGTAGTTTCCTTTGAATATTCCATTTTTTCAATCATTTGGCTGATTTCATCCGTGATATTGGGTAATTTCTGAATGTTATTGTCGATGGTAATAAAACTATCATTAACTTTTTCAACAGTATCACTTTGTTGCTGCACAACTATATTTGCTTCTTCCATAGACATTACAATCTTATTTGAAGCTCCTTGTATATCTTTTAAAATACTACTAATATTTTTTACGGCTTGAGCCGATTGTTCTGCTAGATGTTTAATTGATTCAGCTACTACTGAGAAACCTCTTCCATGTTCACCAGCCCTTGAAGCTTCAATAGATGCATTTAATGCTAAAAGATTTGTTTCCTCTGCAATTGAAAATATTGTTTCAAGAATAACTTCCACGTCTCTTGATTTTTCTTCTAAATCGTTCACTATTGTATTTACCCTAGTAATCGAATTTGTTGTCTTATTATTTTTCACCTTCAGTTCTTCTATTGTACTTATTCCCTCTTTATTTGATATTTGAACCTGTTTTGAAAAAGAAATAATTTTACTGAACTGCTGTGAAAGATCATTTAATAATATGGCCAATTCTTTCATCATATTAGATCCAGTTTTACTCCTATCTACTTGTTTAGTACTTTCTTCAGAAATTTCTACTATCCTATCTGTTATGGTTTCCGATATTGCGGTACATTCTTGAGATATTGCCGTCAAATTTTCCGATAGCCCCGTGCCATTGTCGGATGTATCCTGAATATTTTTAATCAAAATTGATAAATTATAAATAGTCTCATTGAAATGATCAGATAAATCTTTGAATTCATCATTAGAATTTATAATTACTTCCGTCCTTAATTCGCCATTCTTTAATCCTCTCATCCCATCTAAGATCTTATAAATTGCTCCTTTAAAATAATTTGAGAAAATATATGTACCTATAACAGTAAATAATAAAGCTATTCCGCCAACCAAAGCTGTTGTATGCAAAATAGTATGGGCCCTTGATAATACATCCTTTGAGGATAAATCTGTTACTACAATCCATCCCAGATTTTCAATACGTTTTTGCGAAAGATAGTGTTTTTCTCCATCTATTATTGTTTCTGTATCTCTTTTTCCTTCTTCTACAACATCAATTAAGGTACTATTAGACATCTTTTTTGCTATTAAATCATGATTAGGATGACTAATATATTTATTATTCCTATCTAAAATAAAGCAATAACTATTTTCTCCTAGCTCTTGATTATTTATATACTTAACAAAATCATCAAGATTAATATCTATAGATAATACACCAATAAAACTATCAACTTCATCATATATAGGAATTGCAAGGGATATAACTAGTTCATTAGTATTTTTATCTCTATATGGATTTGTCCAAATCAATTTATTATCCTGCTTTGCTTGTTGATACCACGGCCGCAATCTTGGATCAGTATCATCCTTTAAATCTAGCTGTGGATACGATATTACTCGCTTATCTTCAAGTACTACATAAACACACTTCATATCGTCACCAGAATTAATAGCACTCTTAAATAAATCAACGATCCAAGGTTCATATTCTGGATGACTTATAGCACTTTTAATATTTCCATTATGTGCAACTATTTTAATAATACTTTCATAGTTCTTAAGATATCTTTCTATTGAACCCATTACTCCATTTAAGGTACTGGAAGAGAGTGCCTTCAAATCTTCTTTAATAATTGTCCTAGATTGTAAGTAAGAACCAGTCCCTATTGTTATCATTAAACAAAATATTAGTACGATAAAAACCAAATTCATTTTAGCTCTAATAGAAAATCTCATTCTTTTTCCTCCTAATTTTGTCATAATCTCTCAATTAGTTGTACCTTACTTATTCTTCTAAGTGCCGCTTGCTACAATTAAAAGGTTTTATATTATCCATATATAGGGTTCTCATAGTATAAGTTAAATTCTATACTAAATTCCCCATATTTATATCAATAATATAAGCTTAATAGATATTTCTACTCTAGTAGCCCTTTTCCTATTACTTGAGGAAATTGCATAACTCTTACTTGGCTAAGCCTAATATGCAAACATCATCATTAATTTGATTACTTAAGATATAAGCATATTTTATGGTATAGATTTAAAGATTTTAGAACTACATGTAAAGATAAACATGCAATTTGCTCACTTTAATAAGAAATCATTATTAACCATAATATACTATTTAAATTTGCATTACAATAGAGTTTCTAAATAAATATGGTCAATTTGGAAAAACTATATAATATTTGAGGGAATTGCATAACGCTTACTTAGCTAAGCTTAATATGGGAATCTGATTCTTGATTTAATTGCTTAAGATAGAAGTATATTTGATGGTATAGCTATTGGGATTTTAAAACTACGTGTAAAGATAAACAACTTCAAGGTTTAATATATCTCGAAAAAAAAATGTAGAAGCGTTCATTATTTTCTCTGAAATATATTTTAAATCTTAATGGTGATTATCTATATAGGGTTTTCATCGTATAACTTATACATGGACAAATATGCGATGTTTCTGGGCATTTTGGACTTGTATAAGTTAAAGTTTATACTAGAATTTTAGATTTAGGGGAAAGGATTCTCCCTATAAAATATATTTAAAGAGCCTATTCTTTGGTGGAACAATAATACTTTTAATCTCCTTAACTAACATCTTAGTTCTGGGTTTAAATGGAATCGAAAGTTACTATTTCCCTTCATTTAAAACAGTCTCAAGAATACATATAGAGTGGATTTTTCAAAGACTAGAGATAATACCCAGCGCAATGTTCACAATAGGTGCCTTTATTAAGATGAACATATACCTACTAGCCTGTTGCAAGGGAATCGCTAAGGTACTTAAATGTAATGATTATAGGTTTATAGTTCTGCCTATTTCATTATTAATGATAAATTTAGCATACTTTGAATTCGAAAGTATGATAGATTATTACGACGTTGTAGAAGTGTGGTACTGGTATGCTTCCTTCTTTGAGGTGCTTCTTCCTATAACAATCCTTATAACTATCGAACTTAAAAAGAAATCCTTGTTTCATCATAGAAGTTAGGGGACGGAGTTGTTGATACCATTATGTTTTAGAACAATATTGTCAATAACTCCATCCCCTGAACATGTTTTTTATTTACAACGTTTTTTAGTGGTCTCTCCTGTCCCCTTGTCTTTTACAGGGCTTATATGGGTTATGTTTGTCTTAGTAGTATTATTGGAATCATTCGGCACTGGATAGACCCATAAAAAAGAAACCTCGAAAGCCATAAAGCCAATCAAGGTCTATTAATACATCATTCTTAAAGCTATAGAATATTAGTGAAGTATAACATAAAATTTACGAATTAGTTTCTCAAATGTTTCTAGTCTCTCATTATCAAGATTCCTTGGCTCAATTCTAACATTATACTTATGAAAAAATCTATTATTTACTTCTTTTTCAAGTGATTGAAGTTCTTCGACATCCCTATGTTCCATTAAAAAATTCAACCAATCATTTATTTCATTTCTATGCCAAATTAACAGGGAATCAGATGAAACCTTCAACATTTCTTCAACATGTTTCTTTAGTAATTCTAATGTGTTAGTTAGTTCACTATGTTCCTTAGTACTCAATATGTTTAACACTTGCATCACCTACCTCAATATTATTTTAATGGTGTAGTAGTAATCCTACTTTCAGGAATAGCTTTAAAATCAATGTAAATCTGATGTGATCCACCATATAACCCCATTCCTTGAGAACCAACCGTACCGTCTAAGCCTGATATACTTGACCCTTTGGGAATAGTAATTTCAAAAAGCTTACTTGCATTATTACACCATTCTTGTTTTATAGCTGTGTTTACTCTCCACTCAAATTCAGTTGCAGGAGGCGGGGTAAGTGACCAAAACCCTCCATTTTTATCACCAATCCTGTATAATTTTGTTCCCTCTCCATATGTTTTTAATTCCGATTTTCCGCCTGCAAACGAATTTAAAACATTTCTTTCCCATTGACTTCCTTCTGGTAGATTAGGAGCTTTAACATGAATTTCCGTCTTTATCGGTCTCGGCTATTGTTCTGCCCAGCATGTCGTTGTGATATTTTGTTGTTTTTTCTGGGGTTATTTTTTCTGTCCTTAGTCCCCTGTGGTTGTATTGGTATTGGTATGTTCCCTTGCTAGATTTCTATGTCTAAAGAACGGAGTTATTGACACAATTATGTTTTAGAACCATATTGTCAATAACTCCGTCCCCTAGACACTTCTCTAAATCATCGTAGCGGTAGTAGGTTCTATTTTTCCCCCAAATATTATATGATATATTCCTGTTTTACTTCTCTTGCATATCTATTAGCCTTTGATTATTCTAACAAATTGTTTTGTTCAGAAGCACTAACTCCTACCCCCTTGCTTCTTATAAACAAAGTATTCTTATCCATCATGAAACCTCCTATTTTAGTGGAGTATAATCTTCAGTTTCATATTTTTTAGATACAACCCATCCACTTAAACCATACGAAGAAGTAATCACATAGTAAGAATATTGCTCTTTTAACAATATTTCTGCTAATTCTTCAACAGTATCATAGTCCATTGGCCAACAATAGTTTTTCTGTTTTTTTAATAAATCACTATTATCTTCTATAAATTGAATAATCTCATATTCTTCTATGTCGAAAATAATACTGCCTTGTAATTGATTTTCAAAATAGTGAGCTAAAACATTAGAAAAAACTATATCTGTCTTTTCTATTAATGTTGAACTATTATATTGAGTGTGTATTATAATCTTTTGATTTTTCAAGTCGACTTCATATGATATTATTTCATTATCATGTATTTTTGACACGTTATCACATCCTAAATATTAATAAATTTACAGCTTTAAAATTTTTAATATACTAGTAATTAAATATCATTTGCAATAATTTAAATCTACTGTCTTGGAGGAATCTTATTCCAATCCCAAATATGTCTATGTGGAAACGTATGACTACCATCACCATTTGAATGATTATAATCAATATCTTCTTGAGCTTTTCCATTTCTCCCATAATATCTTCTCTGTTTTACAGTACCATCTGGGTTCAATTTATCCATCGATGAATTAGGCTCACCTTTTCCAGGTAAATCCTTACCACTGCTATTTACCTCATGATTAGGATAAGGTTCACCCTTTGACCTTAAATCATCAAGGTTAATCGACTCTTCATTTTCAGATGAAGCATGATTATTCTCAGCTTTCTCATCTTCTTTATTTTCACTCATCTTCCAGCGTCTTATATCTTCCTCAGTTTCACCAGCATCAATCGTTCTCATTTTCCATGTAACTCCAAATGCTAAAGTACCTAATCCATACTTTGCACCTGATACTAGTTCTTTTCCAAACGTTACAACTGGAGCTACTATATCTCCCCAACTTATTCCGCCAAATGGTGGATTCAATGCCTCTGTAAATCTAGGACTCCATAACCCTGTATGTGAATGTCCACTCGGGTCAATGTATATCAGTGGATTATTTACACAATATATATACTGATTCATGCTTAGTGGGTCTGTTACATCTCCCTCGTAACTATCCTTTGATATAAACCTTGCTGTTTTAGGGCTATAATACCTTGCTCTTAAGTAATACATCCAACTTTCTGCATCAAAGTATTCACCTGCATATCTTATTGGGTTTTCTATTTCTTCTGTTTCTTCTACAATGTTGCCCCATTCATCATATTTGTATCTATTTACTATATTACCACTTTCATCTACTATTTTCACTACATCCCCGTGTCCATTGTATAGATAGTAGTAGTACTTTCCATTTATTTTCCTTGCAAGGGGTTTGTGTCCCCATATGTTTTGGGCTGTTACATTTCCGTCTTTATCGGTCTCGGCTATTGTTCTGCCCAACATGTCGTTGTGATATTTTGTTGTTCTTTCTGGGGTTATTTTTTCTGTCCTTAGTCCCCTGTGGTTGTATTGGTATTGGTATGTTCCCTTGCTAGATTTCTATGTCTAAAGAACGGAGTTATTGACACAATTATGTTTTAGAACCATATTGTCAACAACTCCGTCACCTAGACACTTCTGTTTTACTTCTCTTGCATACTGCTCTTTGCATATCTATTAGC
This sequence comes from Maledivibacter sp., assembly GCA_025210375.1. Lineage (NCBI taxonomy): Bacteria > Bacillati > Bacillota > Clostridia > Peptostreptococcales > Caminicellaceae > Maledivibacter > Maledivibacter sp. Next base: position 113,897 of record JAOASB010000034.1, read on the forward strand.
CTTTGATTATTCTAACAAATTGTTTTGTGTAGAAGCGCTAACTCCGACCCCTCGCTTCTTCTAGTAAGTGGTTTTCAAAATCTTTTAGTATCTCTATCATCCTTTTCTCTCCTTTCATTTTTGATATAACAAAAAGACTAACCCAGGAATTACCTCCCGTGTTAGTCTTAGATTGCTGGTTATTTGTCTTTTATTCTAATTTTGACTAGTTATCTTTAGTTTTTATTACCTTCACACCTAAACTGCTGTTTTATGGCTCTGTAGGTGTTTTTTGTACTTTATTTTCTTACTGACTACAGAATTTAGATTATGCAGTAAGCTCTTGCTCAGCAAACGAAAGGAAAGCGATGGAATGACTAGGTTTGTCTATTCCACCACTTTCCTACTACTTATGTTGTCAGTTTCTTCCGATAAATGTCGTTAGCCTTAGTTGTTTTTAACTTATTTTTTCCAGTAACTCATTTATTACTTTTACACACTCATCGTATCTTTGCGCACTAGATACCATGAATCTAATGTACTCAATTCTGTTTTCTGCTTCTCTTACAAAACCAACTATTTCACTAGGAATAGCAACTCTAGATAGAAATCTCGAAAACTCTTCAACAGTGTATTTTTGCTCAATGAATTTATTGCAACCAATAATCAAATCTTTCATGTCTACCTCCCTATTTTGTCATGATTGTAATTACTATATCACCTTCTGTGACAACTTGTACTGAACCTGACTCCCAAACTTGTCGGACTACCCCATCAACTGTTTGTGTATCGATAAGAGTCCCATTTTTAAGAACATCATCTACATATGTTGGTGATATGCTTCTTCCATAGTCGATTGTTTCTACATCATATATTCTAGATGCCCCAACTCTTCCATCAGTGGTAGAACTATATCTCATCCCACTTGGTTGCATTCTATCTACTGCATGACGAGTGTAATATTTATCTCCAATTTTAGCATACTCACGACCATCAATGGTTACTTTCTCATAGTCACTCCATTTGCCCCACAGCTGTTTAGAATTACTCGTCTCCTTACTATACATACTAAGTCCAAGATCGCTATTAGGACTTCCACTTATTTTATCTTTTAAATATTTAATTCCTTCTCCTATCTTATTCTTAGCTGTATGTACTATCTCTGAACCATATTCAAGTACATACTGACCACCCTGCTGTATTTCTGGTCCATATTGGTAAACCAACATCTGTGCCTCATTCAATATTTGTGGTAATGATGTCTCTGCTATTTCCACAAGCTTCATTAAAATTGGATTATGCCCACTAGGGTCAACATACATTAATGGATTATTATAACAATACATATACTGATTCATACTAAGGGGATTAGTAAGTGTTCCCTCATAACTATCCTTAGACACAAACCTACCAATAACAGGGTCATAATACCTTGCTCTTAGATAATACATACTGCTTTCTTCATCAAAGTATTCACCTGCGTATTTTATTGGGTTTTCTATTTGTTCTGTTTCTTCTAGGATGTTGCCCCATTCATCATATTTGTATCTATTTACTATATTACCACTTCCATCTACTATTTTCACTACATCTCCGTGTCCATTGTATAGATAGTAGTAGTACTTTCCATTTATTTTCCTTGCAAGGGGTTTGTGTCCCCATATGTTTTGGGCTGTTACATTTCCGTCTTTATCGGTCTCGGCTATTGTTCTGCCCAGCATGTCGTTGTGATATTTTGTTGTTTTTTCTCGGGTTATTTTTTCTGTCCTTAGTCCCCTGTGGTTGTATTGGTATTGGTATGTATTTTCACCGGATTTATATTCCACAAGCTGATTTAGGGGGTTGTATTTTAGCTCCCTTGAGGTTTGGCTGACTAAGTGGTCAATAGCCCCCTTGGTATCTGAGCTTATTTCTTTTCTGTTACCCCTTGCATCGTAGCTGTAGTCTATGGTTTTGTTATTGGGCTTTGTTATTTCCCTTAAGCGGTTTAGTTTATCGTAGTCATAGCTTGTTGTTATATTGTTTTCTTTTATTAAGCTTAGATTTCCATTGCCGTCATAGTCATAGCTGTTGCTATCTATCTGACTTTCTATTTTATTTTTTAGTGTTTTTAGCTGATTTGTATCGTAATAATCGTATTGTGTTTTTATGCTTGTGTTTGGATATGTTAGTGTGCTTATCATACCATCATTGTGATAATCATAGTTAAAGGTTTTTCCATCCACCTTTATAAGGTCCGTTCTGTTCCTTGTGTCGTAGGTGTATTCTGTTTTTAGTCCAAAGGGGTCGGTTATGTCCCTTAGATTTCCACCTTCATAGTAGCTATATAGGGTGTATTTATTTGTATCATCGGGAAGACTTTGTTTTTTTAACCTTCCATTTTTGTAATACTCATAGGTGGTTGTTCCACTTTTATCGGTTACGAGCATGATATTTTGTGTATTTAGGTTATTATAGTTGTAGCTGGTTTGAGAGTCCGTGCTGCCACCTTTAGTTTTAGCGGTTTGAGTGAGTATTCTGCCTAGACTATCATAGGTGTAGCTTATCCTTTGATTTTCCATATCTATTGTGTGATCAATATTACCGGCTAGATTATAGGCTAGCTTAGTTACTTTATCCTTAGCTCCAGCTACCTTATCATATGGTTCATAGGATTTTATTACCCTTCCCAGTTCATCGTATTCCCTTTCCCTTATTATTTCTTTATTTAAGCTATTACCATTTCCATATTCCTTCATGGTGATTTTTTTTATTTTATCTTGATTGTTGTATTGGTATGAGGTTTTTTCACCCCTAGGATTTTCTACTTCTATTAATCTTCCTAAATCATCGTAGCGGTAGTAGGTTCTATTTCCCCTTGCATCCCTAGTACTGGTTATTTTTCCTAGATAGTCATGATCATATTTTGTTATGTACTGGATGGAATTGGTTGGCTTTATTCTTTCTTCCTTGAGATTACCTACCTTATCGTATATAGTTATGTATTCATTTCCTTCTTCGTCGATTTCTACTTTTTTGTTTTCTATATCGTAGTATTTTATTTGCTTGTATGTTGAATCAGGGTTTGTTATCCTTGTTATTCTTCCAAAGATGTCATATTGATAGCTTGTCTTGTTTTCATTTGCATCCTTGGTCCATTCCAGCCGGCTAAGGGAGTTGTATTTGTTTTCTTCTAGGGTTATCCAGCTGTTAGTGCTTCCTTCCCTTAGCTCTTCATTTTTTATTAGTCTTCCTAGTCCATCGAAGATTTGCCTTACTTTATGCCCATTTTCTAGGGTTATGGTTACCTTGTTGGTTGTATCATCATAGGTTATTTGTTTGAAGGAGCTATCTGGATTTATTACCTTTGTTGTTCTTCCTAGTTTATCGTATTCATAGGTTGTTTTATTGTTTTCTCCATCGGTGGTGCTTAGAAGCCTACCGGTGTTAAGGTCATAGTTGTATCTTTCCGTTATGGTTTTTATATTTCCATTGTAGTCTTTAACATTTATTGTTTTTTTGGTTAGGTAAGCACTTTTAAAGCTGCTACTGTATTCATAGTTTTCTTCTATCCTTGTTCTATCCTCCATTTTCAGCTGCTTTTTGAGGGTGTTTCCATATGAATCATGGTCCGGATAGTATTCATATATATGTTTTCTGATTTTTTCTCCATTTTCATCTGTTTCATAGTGATATCTCTTTTTTTCAACTACATTTAGCTCATATTGATCCGTATCGTATTCTGTGTATATCCATCTATCGTTATCGATTTGCTGTCTAAAGTCCTCTAATTGCTCATAGGTTTCATCGTATTCATATTGGGTAATATGACCCAGTTCATCGATATATTCCTCAAGTAATCCCAGGGAATATGATGGCCTACCTACCACTTCATTATCGTCATATTTCCAAGATACTTCCCTTTGACTGCTGTTACCCGACCCATCATATAGGGTGGTGATCCTTCTTTCTGCCAGGAGATCATAGTGATATGAGGGATATTCTATTTCTTTTACAAGCTCACCGTTGTTTTCGTATATTTCCTCGGATTTTTTTAAGTGTTTTTTATCAAAGGTATATTTAATCTTAGTGTTTTGAGAGTCTGTGACCTCCGTGGAATATGTAAAGTTATTAGGAATTTCTTTTTTATTTTCGTATCCCTTAGAGTATCCAGTATAGTCATCTTCATAATGAAAGCTTTGTTTGTTATATGCTAGTGCTTTGTCAATATCTTCCCTTGAAGCCATTCTATAGTATTCTCGTATTCCTTTGTCTCCTAAATTCACCTGGGCTTTTTCAAAATCATATCTAGTGGCTGAGCCCGTTGGATAGGTGATGCTTGTTAAATTGGCAAATATATTTGTTTTGGATCTTGGTGACCTATCATCTAAATCCTTTGAGAAGAAGTTGAATCTACTACTGTCAAAGGAATAGTTTAGTGTTGTTGTTCTATCATTTTGGTCTATTATCCTTTTAAGTACATATTCATCGCTATACCCAGGTACTCTTTGTAGCATTAGTTTAATGTTATTTCCATCGGGGCTTTGGATATACATTGTTTTTTGTGATTCTACATAGTTGATGGTAACCCTTCTTCCCAGGGAGTCTATTATCCTATTTGGATACCTGTTTTCACCATCATATTGATATTTTATTTCGTTTCCATGTCTATCCCTTGTACCTATTAGTCTTCCATCTTTGTCTAGATAGTCCCTTATGTCATGTTTATATCTTATGGCATATTTTGAGGCTTCTTCTCCGTTGCTAAAGTCATCATTATGTTCTAACCAAAGATCAGTAAGTGGATAGTCTACTATATCTACAGATTCCTCGGCTATTTCTCCATGTTCATGTATTACATGGCCATTGCTATCCCTTTTAGTGGGTCTTGTAACCTTATAGATGGCTCCACTTCTTAAATGCACATATCCCTTTTTACCTTCTGAATAACTTATCCCGGTTGTTTCTATGGATGGATGCCTAAAGGTCCATCCCGATCCAAGGTTATTGTTTTTTTCAGTGTATGTATCATCCCTTATTATGTTATCTTCATCTACTATCTCCATTTCAGCATCGGGCTCATAGATTATATCTCCGATATACATTACTGCAAGGTGTTTTCCAGGACTCCCAGAAAAATAATATTTGATGCCATGGACAATGTTGTAATCCCCATTTCCATCTTGTCTAACTCTACTGCTGATAACAGGTTTATTTCCCGAGGGATTGATATAGTCCTCTGTATCATGCTTTAACCAATCTAGTGCTTCGGATTCTGCATCGGATCTATCTTGATATTTTTTTGTACTTATGTTGTAATCGGTTTTATATTTATATATTGGATAGTCATCCCAATCCGTATGACTGCTGTTTATTAAGTCCCTTAAATCCTCATTGGGGGGTATAGAGTATGCTATACTTTTCTTTCTGAGTTTGTATCGATATACCCTAAAATCTATATCACAATCTTCTTCGTAAAGTCCAGCGGTCTGGGAATTGTATCCTATTCCTAGGTTCAGATCTAATCCATTTCTTCCCGGTAGATTTAATAAATCAATGTTGTATGATAAAATACCGCTGCTTAGATTAATATTTTCCTGTTGATTTTTTTTGAAGTTAAAGGGTGATGTGAAGTACTTTTTGTAGTCTAAGAAGGAGGAGTTGTTTGATATATCCTTGATCCTCGATGACATCATCATCTCATTTCCTCTTCTTAGTCTACTTATATGATATGACTTTACTTTATCCCTTATTTCTTTTAGGTTTAAGATGGCTCTTCCTTTATCTAGATTTAAAGCCCCCTCATTTATGTTGTAGTTGGGTAGTATTTGAGTTTCCCCAGGGCTTGATAGCCCCATAGCACCCTTTAAGCTTCTTTTTGTTTCATTATTACTAATTAAATTGTCATATTCTAAGCCAAGGGCCTTGGATACTAGATATGCGGAAAGAATATTTTTTGTGTTTTTTCCTTTAAATAGTTCTTCCTTAAACAAATCTATTTCTTCGATTGTAAAGTTGTAGCTATCCCTTATATATTCAAATACGCTTAGCTCATTTGTGGCTTCAAATAGGTTTGGAAAGACCTTCTTCATTCTTTCCATTTCCTCTATTGTGAAGCCATGCTCACTGACTAATACCGAGATGTTTATGGCTTCAATTAAGGAATGTCCCCTTTTTTCGCATTCTTCTAGATTGCTTTTAGATACCTCAAAGTGTTCACAGATTATCTTTTTATCTTCTTCCGAGGCTTCACTTAGGCTTTTAATGGTAAATACCTTTTCTATTGCTAGAGGAAGCTTTTCCTTATATTTGTTTGGATCAACCTCTTCTTCTTCCATGTCATCCCAATCTAAATCATCATCCTCGTCTTCATATGGGGTACTTTTTGGTATAGTTTTATTATCATCTTTTTGTATTTTATTATTACCAGTATTATCCGGTATGGTATTATCTGCATATGCAGTAACTGGGGATAAGCCATATGTAAATATTAATGTTGTCATTAATATTATGGCCATGAGCTTTGAGTAGTTTTTGTTTATTATCAAACTAAGTCCTCCTTTGTGTTATGTTTGAGAAGCTATTTCTGATTTATCCTTAATATATTGCCGTTGTTGTCGTAGATAAATTCGTAAATGATAGTGTTTGTGAGCTTGTTTTTGATTGTTTTTAGTTCGTTTTTGTCATCGTATTCGTAGATTAATGCTGGGGAGTTTCCTAGATCTACTATGGGTCCGGATTTTTTCACTTTGAAGTTAACTGTTTTTTGTAGCCCCTTGTATGGCCATCCATTTAAAATTATGAACGTAATGGTATGGTCACCTTCCGATAATGTGCTAATATTCACAGGGGTAAAGGTTACTTTTTCTTCAAAAGAAGTTTCCGATACTGTTTTCGTATCCTTTGGAGTGGATTCTTGATCAATGTAGTAAAAGCACGTAGAGAAACTATTATCTCTGCTTATAATAGAGATAGTTGGTTTAAACTCATTAACATACTTAGTAAAAAGTTCACCATTTTGAGGTGATATAGGAATTATCGCTAAGGCTGGATAAATAACCAATATAGGTTTTGATGTCCCAAATAGACAACCATCTCCTAGCTGTCCATAGTTATTATTTCCCCATGTCCACACTGTTCCATCTTCTCTTAGGGCTATACTGTGCTTCCATCCTCCTGCTACTTCTTTTATTTCACTTAAGCCTCTTACTTTCACCGGCACACTTCTATGTGTCATGGTTTCATCTCCTAGCTGACCTTCCCTATTGTCTCCCCATGTCCACACCGTTCCATCTTCTCTTAAGGCTATACAGTGCCCCCCTGCTCCCACTGCTATAGCCTTTACTTCACTTAAGTTTTTTACTCGTATAGGACTACTTCTATCTATTGTTGTTCCATCTCCTAGCTGTCCATTTCTATTATCTCCCCATGTCCATACTGTTCCGTCTTCCCTTAGGGCTATGCTATGGTTCATGCCTGCTGCTACTGCCTTTATTTCCCATAATCTCCTAACCTCCTGTGGAATACTTCTATTTACTGTGGTTCCATCACCCAACTGACCACCACTATTCTTTCCCCATGTCCATACTGTTCCATCTTCCTTTAGGGCTATGCTATGCCCCCATCCCGCTGCCACTGCCTTCACTTCACTTAATCTACTTAAATCCTCTGGAATACAGCTATCCCTTGTGGTTCCATTTCCCAGCTGTCCATAGCTATTAGATCCCCATGTACATACTTTTCCATCTTCCCTTAGGGCTATGCTATAGCCTCCTCCTGCTGCTACCGCCTTTACTTCTTCACTTATCCTTGCACTTTGCGGAGTATATCTGCCTATAGTGGTTCCGTCTCCTAGCTGACCATATATATTCCATCCCCATGCCCATACTGTTCCATCTTCTGTCAAGGCTAAGCTATGGAAAACTCCCCCTGCTACTGCTTTTACTCCATTTAGTATACTCTCCTCCACTGGAATACTTCTATTTATTGTGGTTCCATCTCCTAGCTGTCCATAACTATTGATTCCCCATGTATATACCGTTCCATCTTCCTTTACACCTAGGCTGTGACCCCATCCTCCTGCTACTGCTTTCACTCCACTTAAATCACTTACCTGCACTGGAGTACTTCTCTGTGTTCTTCTTCCATCCCCCAGTTGACCATACTCATTATCTCCCCATGCCCATACTATTCCATATTCCTTTAAGGCTATGCTATGATTTCTTCCTCCTGACACTGCTTTTACTCCATCTAGGCTGCTTACCTGCACCGGCACACCTCGATCCGTTGTGTTTTTATCTCCTAACTGGCCTTTATTATTTCTCCCCCATGTCCATACCGTTCCATCCTCCCTTAAGGCTATGCTGTGTCGTCCTCCTGCTGATACTGCTTTTACTCCACTTAAGTCACTTATCTGTACCGGAATACTTCTATCTATTGTGGTTCCATTTCCTAGCTGTCCGTCACTGTTATCTCCCCATGTCCATACTGTTTCATCCTCCCTTAAGGCTATGCTGTGATAATGTCCTGCTGATACTGCCTTTACTTCATTTAGGTCACTTACCTGTACCGGAATGCTTCTATCTGTTATGGTTCCATCTCCTAGCTGTCCGTCACTGTTATCTCCCCATGTCCATACTGTTCCATCTTCTTTTAAAGCTATACTGTGATTCATTCCTCCTACTACTGCTTTCACTCCACTTAGTCCACTTACCTTAGCTGGTATACTTCTATCGGTTGCGGCTCCATCCCCTAACTGACCGTCATTGTTATCTCCCCATGTCCATACTGTTCCATCTTCCTTTAGGGCTATGCTGTGGTTGTATCCTCCCGACACTGCTTTTACTCCACTCAGCCCCCTCACCTTTACTGGAATATATCTATTTGCTATGGTTCCATCCCCCAGCTGACCATCACTATTATTTCCCCATGTCCATACTGTTCCATCTTCTTTTAGGGCTATGCTGTGATTGCTTCCTGATGATACTGCTTTTACTCCACTTAGGTTTCTTACCTTTACCGGAGTCCCACTATTTTTTGTTGTTCCATCCCCTAGCTGACCGTAGCCATTATATCCCCATGTCCATACTATTCCTTTATCGTCAAGGGCTAAAGTATGATCATAATAGGCATGTACTTGAACAATTTCACCCATTTCCTCTGGAATATTCCCTAGTGAATCTTTCGATTTGATATTATTACCCTCATATGGGGATTGATCCAGGGACATTTGAGGAATTGTTTTCGACCCATTGTTAGTATCTATTCCTAATGAATCCTTCCACAGATCTCTATATATGGGATGATCAATAATTTCCATGATAATATTTGGTGGAATATTTTTAGGAATTTCATCTTCATATAGTTTGTGTCTTAGCTTCCTTGGAGGTGTGTTAACTATGTCCTTCCAATAATCTGGGTCTTGTTCTATAATTTTTTTTAGCTCTGGCATAAGCATTTCAAGCTCTTGCATTAAATTTTGTATCTGTATATCCCTGAATATATCAATAGTTCCTTTCCCCTGTTCTGTAATCACTTCTAAAGGATTACTTGAACTTAATACTTTTCCTGATTCATCCTTTGTGACTACTGAGAATAGGTATGCTGTGTTGGGGGATAAATCTTTAGCTATGTAATTAGTATCATGCACTGTATCCACCAAGGTATCCACCAAGGTATCTCCCATATATATATCATAAATTACTTCTCCATGGGGATTATCTACTTTATCCCATGTTAATTCTGCCGTTGTGTCTGTAGTTGCAGTAGTAACTAGATTTTGTAATGCTGAATTGTTTAGTATTACTTCTAGAGGATTACTTGCTTCCGATAGGTTATCCTTTGCATCCCTTGCTTTTACTGTGAAGATATATGATATATCTGGTGCTAATCCAATAACTTTGAAGTGGGTATCCCTTGCTTTACCGACTAGTTCTGTATTCTTATATATTTCGTATTCCTTTATTTCCACATCGGTCCTTGGCTTTTGCCATGATATATCCACTGTGTTATCAGTATTTATGGTGTATGTTAGGTTTTGAGGTACTTGTGATGCATTAGTTTCTTCTATTATATCGGTGGTAATTTCTACTGTATTACTTTTACTTATATTTTTACCTTCTACATCCTTTGCCTTTACGAAGTAGGAATATGTCATTTGTGGCTGTACCCCATTGTCCGTGTAGATTACGTCAGTAGTTATTCCCAGCTTTGTTTCGTTACGATATATTTCGTATTCTAATATATTAGCTTTATTTGTTGAGTTTACCCATGATAGTTCTACTGATTTATCTGTAATTTTTAATGCAACTAGATTTATTGTTTCTGGCTCTATTTCAGCCTCTATATCATCACCGGTTTCTAAATCAGTTAAGATGACTTCCACGGAATTACTTGCTCCGGATAAACTGCCTTCCTTATCCTTGGCTTTAACTGTAAATACATATGGTTTATCAGTAATTAATCCTTTTACTGTAAAGTGGGTATCCCCTGTTGTATAGACTAATTCTCCATCATCATATATTTCATATTCATTTATTTCATCATTATTGGCTTCGGTTTCTTTTTCCCAAGATAAGTCAACTGAATTGTCTTCATTTATCCTATATGCTAAGTTCTTCGGTGCAGTAGGGATTTTAGAATCCTCTATTGGCTTTGTAGTAACTTTAAGGGTATTACTCCTTGCAATATCCTTTCCTTCTGAGTCCTTTGCCCTTATCATATATGAGTATGTGGTTTCTGGTTGTACCTCACCGTCTGGATAGTTTAAATCAGTGGTTGTTTTAAGCTTTATTTCGTCACGGTATATTTCATACTGGGCTACATCGGATATATCCCCGTACTTATCCCATGATAGCTCTATAATTGTATCCGTAACCCTAGATGTGGTTAGATTTATTGACTTTGAAATATTTTCATTATTACTCTCTATTTCTTCATTGTCTGCATTTTGATCCTTTATATTTTCTTCATCTAGATTCTCATTATCTTCTGAATTAGTTATAGCTACTTCCACAGAATTGCTTAGCTCTGACTCATTACCAGCTCCATCCACTGCTTTTACAGCAAATGTATATGCTGTATCTGATATTACATCCCTCACTGTAAAGTGGGTATCCCCTGTTGTGTAGGCTAATTGTCCATGATTATATACTTCATATTCCTTTATCCCCTTATCATCCTTTGATTCTTCCCATGACAACTTTATTGAATTATCGCTACCTATGACATATGTTAAGTTTTGCGGTGCTGTAGGTGCCTTAGTATCCTCCATGGGCTCCGTAGTAACTTCTAGAGTATTACTGCCTCCAATATTATTCCCTTGTTCATCCTTTGCCTTTATCCTATAGGAATATGTGATTTCTGGGTCTACTTCATTGTCCGTGTAGTCTAAATCATCGGTTGCATCAAGCTTCACTTCATCACGGTATATTTCGTATTCTGCTATATCGACTTCCTCTGTAGCAGCTTTCCATGACAGTTCTATGCCCTTATCTGTTTTTGATATTAGTTTTAGTATAATGGATATTTCTTGATAGTCTGTGTGTACTTCCTCTGCATACACCCTAATATCTTGAGCTAAAAAGGGTGACCCAAGAACTATGCTTTGAAATATAAATACTACTGCAATAAAAATTGTTACTAGTTTCCTAAACCTATACATCTTCATCCTCCTTCGTGAAAATTCTTCAATTTTTTCATGATGATTTTATATTTTACCAAATTGTTATGTCATATTTTGTAATTTTTAGTTGTCGAATATTACTTTTTGATTTTTTTTATTATTTAGTAATTATTTTCATTTACTAAAAATAGATGTAAGTATAATGAAAATAGTATCGAGAAATAGCTCAATAAAAAAGTCAGTATCCCTCTTAAGGGCTATACTGACTTTTTTATCAAAGTAAAATTTATTTAAAAAAGAAAAAAGATGGCTAACGACAACCATCTTTCCTTCGTTACATTGTATAATGCAACTACTATGAACACCACATAATATAATAAATTTACAGAAAAAGAACAACAGGTAATCAACTTTAATCTGTATCACATAGAATCACCAGCCAATGCCTTAGATATTTTACCGAGGGAAAAAAGACTATAAGCCTAATGACTTACATACTTGAAACTCTAAGGTTTGGAATATTAACTACTACAGTGTCCTCACATGCCTTGATATCCATGGTTCTTGAAGCAACTATATCCACGCCAGTATTTAAAATGTTTTCTATTATAACATCTCCTACTTTGATGGGAGCTGAAATTTCTACCTCATTAATAACAGTCATGCACTCAAAAATCAATTCTTTTGGGACTGAGCCATGGGTTTTCACTGGAATTCGTGGTAATATTCCATTCTTGATTTTTACTGTAGTTGTTATTACTCTAGTTGGATTAATTAATTCTTTAATTCCATAATTCTGGCCTCTCTTACATTTGTTGCCCGTAACCCTATAACCTAATTCGCTACTTACATCCTTTTCTACAGTTAGACGACATCCCATTGGACAAACAATACAAACCATATTATTTTTTTCCATTATTATACCTCCTCAATGCAAACACATAATTCTTTGATTCCCTTCATAGGAACTCCATCGGCCTAAATTATCATACTAACATTTTTATAAACATTTCTAACCCTTACTTTATAGGGGACTATATGACTTATGCCTTTAACTATATAATAAATCTTTTTGTATATTCTGTGCCAGTTATCCCTTCCTTAAATTCATGAAGTCCAAAACCATTATGGATACACTGTTGTAAGATTACCCCTAATTCGCTATCCTATTCTTTCAACTACTTGTTCTTGTACTTCATAGTATTCAGAATTATTCTTTGTTTCGCTTGTTATTATCTTTGAATCCTTCTCACTTTTAACTACCTCGGATATATTAATTCCTAACTCCCTGGCGATAATCTCCATTACTCTAGGACCACAGAATCCACCTTGACATCTTCCCATACCAGGTCTAATCCTTCTCTTTACTCCATCCACTGTAGTGGCACCAGCTTTTCTGTGTATTACGTCTACTATCTCACCCTCGGTTATGTTTTCACATCTACAAATGATTCTTCCGTATCTTGAATCCTTTTTAATCATTTCAGCCTTTTCTTCATTATTTAGTTCTTCAAATCTAACAACTTCTCTTCTTATTGGATTAAAGTCTTCTTTTTTATTTAGCTTTCCTTCTATTCCCTTAAGTATCTCTACAACATACTCAGCTATTGCAGGTGAAGCTGATAACCCAGGGGATTTTATTCCTGCAACATTTATGAAACCCTTTGCTTCTTTAGATTCCCCAATTATGAAATCTCCACCCGTCGGTTCTGCCCTTAAACCAGAAAAAGAAGTTATTACCTGATTGAATGGAATTTTCTTACATGATCTTGCCGCAGAATTTCTTACAAAAGACATTCTGTCCTGGGTTGTTCCAATATCCTGCTTATCATCTATATCCTCTGAATCAGGCCCAACCAACACATTCCCATGAACAGTTGGAGTAATAAGTACTCCTTTACCCATTTTAGTAGGACATTGGAAAATTACTGAATTAACTAGCCCCCCTGCACTTTTATCTAAAAGATAATACTGCCCTTTTCTTGGTGTAATTTTAAAGGTTGGTGTTGATACCATATTATGAATTTTATCCGCATAAACACCAGCACAGTTTATTATATACCTAGCTTCAACTTCTCCCCTTGATGTGGATATCCTATAGCCGCCAAATATTTTTGTGATAACCTTTACCTCCGCATTAATATTTAATTCGACTCCATTTTCCATGGCATTTTCAGCAGCTGCGATTGCCAATTCCCAAGGATTAACTATACCAGCGGTAGGTGCATATAAAGCTCCAACTATTTCCTCACTTAAATTCGGTTCCTTTTCCCTAACCTTTTCACCATCAATTATTTCTAAATTAGGTATCCCTAATTTTTCGCCATTATCATAAAGTTCTTTAATAGTTTTCATCTCTTCTTCGTTAAAAGCTACAACTAAAGACCCTATTCTCTTAAATGGCACGTCCAATTCCTTACATAGCTTATCATACATAGGATTACCTAAAGCATTGAACTTCCCTTTATTGGTTCCGAATCCAGCATCATACCCTGAATGAACAATGGCACTATTGGCCTTTGTAGTACCATTCGATATATCATTATCCTTTTCTAAAACAACAATTTTCAAATCATATCTAGATAATTCTCTTGCAATTAATGTGCCAGATACACCGGCACCTATAATAGCTACATCATACATTTGCATCCCTCCCAGTTTACTTTCAGGTTGTTTTTTATAGTTGAATAAAGTTTAATCCAACGCAAAAAGCCACACTAAATCAACCTATCTCTCCATAGGCCCTTAGCATGGCTCTCCATATCTCAAGCTATAATTATTTATTTTATATTCAAATTATAACATACAATGGGTTATTTGGCAAATATTCGCTATAAAAATTTATTATTCTTCCAAAACCCTTGATCTATCAATGACCTTTTTAAAAACATCACATAATGCTGTAGTTCCCACAATCTCAAGTTGCTCTAATAAATATTAGATATTTTTACATACACCAGATATCTTCCTTACTTGTTGAGATTCCTATTGCTCCAGCCTTTAAGCTTTGAATTACATCATCCTTATCAATTATTAATCCACCGGTTATAATAGGAATCCTAGTTTCTTTATGAATATATTTTATGGCCTTTGGCATAGTCCCGGGCATTATTTCAACAGCATCGGGCTTAGTAGATCTTATGGAATTTATACCAGTATCCAATGATAGGGAATCAAGCATGAATAGCCTTTGAATAGTTAATAGCCCCATCTCCTTTGCATGTTTTATCAAGCTACTCTTTGTGGTTATTATGCCATCGGGCTTTATATATTCATTTATATATTTCAAGGAAACAACATCCCTTGAAAATCCATCCAATAAATCTATATGAATATATATACTCTTACCTGAATCCTTAACTTTTTTTACTATATCCTTAAGGTTAAAAATGCTTCCAGTTAAAAGAAAAATGATTTCACAGGGAGATTGTATTGCATTGTCCAATTTCCCAATGTCACTTACTGCTGCAATAATTGGATTTAAATATATATTATCAAAAAACTTATTTCCCAACTTAATTACCCCCCACTAAGAATGTCTACTAAAATTGTATCATGTCTTACTTGCAGATAAATAACCAATCATTAAATATTATAATATGTGGAAAGAATCGATTTTCTTAAATCAATTGCATTATAGCAGCCATTCTCCCTGTGACTCCATTGTCAGCTCTATAAGAAAATAGCAAATCACTATTACACTTAGTACAAATTTGACTTACAGTTATATTCTCACATGGTACACCTGCTTCTATTAAAGATAACCTATTGGCATACCATAAGTCTAATAAATATCTACCATTGCCCTTTAGTTTTGTAAAAGCAGATATGTTATCATAGCTTTCCTTAAATTGACCGATAACATAATCGTCTACTTCATAGCAACATTTGCCTATAGAAGGTCCTATTCCTACAATACAATCCCTAGGATCAGTTCCAAAGTCAGATACCATACGATTAATCACTTTTTGTCCAATTTTTTTAACCGTACCTCTCCAGCCTCCATGTGCCAAGGCAATAACCTTTCTCTTTTTATCTAGTATAAATATAGGAACGCAATCTGCATAAAGGGTAACTAATGCAATATCCTTCTTATCAGTTATTAATGCATCAATTTCACAGATGCCTCCATCATGTATAAGTCCATTACCCCTGTGCTTTTCATCCACAATTAAAATTTTATCCTTATGAACCTGGTCAGATATTACTATATTATTAATATCAATTCCTAAGGCTTTACATATCATCTCATAATTCTGAAAGATATGTTTTTTGTCATCCATAGTTTTTGTACCCAAATTTAATGAATCATAGGGCTTTTGGCTAACACCTCCAAGCCTTGATGTGAAACAATGCTTCACCAAGCCAACCTCATCAAAGGAAGGAATTTTAAAATAGACAACATTATTATTATCAAACTTAGAAAACTCCCATTTTCCCATAATTTTATCACCCTTATATGCTATCTATCCTTTTCATTTAATATTTTTTTCAGCTCTTCCATAAAGGTATTAATATCCCTAAACTGCCTATATACCGATGCAAATCTTACATATGCAACATCGTCTATATTTTTCAATTCATTCATAACTAATTCACCAATATACTCAGAGGGGACCTCTTTTTCCATACTATTATGAAGCTTTCTCTCCATATCATCAACTATTTTTTCAATTGACTGTATAGATACAGGCCTTTTTTCGCAGGCTCTAATCAAACCATTAATAACTTTATTTCTATTAAAGGATTGACGGTTACCGTCTTTTTTTACAATTACTATAGGTATTTCTTCAACTTTTTCATATGTAGTAAATCTTTTTTTACAGTTAAAACATTCTCTTCTTCTTCTTATTGCTTGTCCTTCATCGGTTGGCCGTGAATCAACTACTTTTGTTTCATAATGAGAACAATAGGGACAATTCATTGAAATAAACCTCCTTTTAATTTACTAAAATTATATAATATTTTAGAGGTTTAGTCTATTACAGATACCCAATATTAGGATATAAAATAAATTTTCAAGAAATAATTGATATAGATTTCCCAAAGTTAAACTTAATTTATACATCTCAAAATATCCGATGATTCTAGGGATTTTTGATGTGTATAAATTAACTGTTTAACTGGAATCTCTATACATACAACTCAGCTAAGTAAAAGTTATTCAATTCCCTTATAATATCATTTTTCTTCTTTGATATCATCTAAAAGAAAATTGATACTTTTATCTTCATTTTCTTCTTCACTATATTGAATAGAATCCTTTAATTCCACTAGTATTATATCCTGTCCCACCTTTACTATCCTTTTCCAGGGAATAATATAATCCTCTTCTCTACTAAATATTTTTAAAAACTTTCCTTCCTTGGGTATTACAATTGCCTCAATCCTATTTTTTTCTAAATTTATTTCAAAATCATATATGAATCCAATCCTCGTTCCATTCACTACATTTATAACTTCCTTCATCCTTAAATCCGATGTAGTTACCATCAAATCACCTCACCCGTAAAGTTTATATTATGGATATACACGTTAAGGGATTGAATATAAAGTATTGATTCATAAAATTAATATAGGGATTTTAGTATAGATTAAGATTTACTTGGAACTCTTCCTAATAAAATGATAGACATGCTTATCCATATATATAATAAATATTAATTTAATTCAATTATATTCATTATTTTTCATTACAGCTTTAAAGATAGAGGAAAATATAAGCAACAAAAAAGACTCTTTTGAAAAGAGTCTCAGATTGTTGACAAAGTCAACAAGATGGCAGGCTGCCTAAAAATCTGAAGTTCGAGGCGTGCTGAAACCAAGAAACTGCAGCGTATATAGACATACGTAAGGGTTCTTGATTTCAGCAACAACGAAGAAATTCGGGTTTTTAGGCAGCCTGAGACTCGTTTAAAAAGAGTCTTTAATATACTTTTGCATATGTTTTAGTGCAGTTTTTTCTAATCTTGAAACCTGGGCCTGGGATATTCCTATTTCTTCTGCTACTTCCATTTGAGTTTTTCCTTTAAAAAACCTAAGTGTCAATATAAGCTTTTCTCTGTCATTCAATCTTCTTAGCCCTTCCCTTAAAGCAATCCCCTCAATCCATGCTTCATCGGTACTTTTTTCATCACTTACCTGATCCATTACAAATATGGCATCTCCACTATCCTGATAGATGGGTTCAAATAATGAAATAGGATCTTGAATAGCATCTAAAGCAAACACTACATCTTCCTTTGCTAAATTCAATTCCTTGGAAATCTCCGCAATAGTTGGCTCCTTGGAATTTTTACTTATTAATTGATCTCTTACCTGTAGGGCCTTATAGGCCTTATCTCTTAAGGATCTACTGACCCTTATTGAATTATTGTCCCTTAGATATCTTCTGATTTCACCTATGATCATTGGAACTGCATAGGTCGAAAACTTTACATTTTGACTTAGATCAAAGTTATCAATTGCTTTTATTAGTCCAATACAACCTACCTGAAACAAATCATCAACATATTCTCCTCTATTGTTAAAGCGTTGAATAACACTTAATACAAGTCTTAAATTACCTCTAATAAATTTTTCTCGGGCTTCCATATCACCGTTATGTATTAGTGGAAATAACTCCCTCATTTCTTTGTTTTTTAATACAGGCAATTTTGCTGTATTAACTCCACATATCTCAACCTTATTATTATACATTCTGTCATGCCCTCCTATTTAAGAATTCCCCCTTTCACAAAAATTATTGCCGAAAAAATCTTATTTAATACTTATCATATTCTATATAGCAATGGTATATAATACCATGAAAATCACAAAGTATTTCAATAGCTGGGTTTAACAGATATTAATTTTTTTACTTTTACACAAAAAAATAAAAGCGGGTTTTATTTCCCGCTATATTAGGACTATGAAAAAATAAGCAAGTCATATTTGGAAGTAATTTTGATTATTTTTTTTGGCACTTTATCTTGATCATACTCACATATAAGGGATAAAGTAACGACGAAAATAATTAAAAGGAGGAATAATATGACTAGTTTATTTTTTGAATATTCATAACCCTAAATCATTCTATTTATTTCTTTTTTCAATCTAAATATTATTCTTTTTTCCAGTCTTGAGATATATGATTGGGATATTCCCAGCATATCTGCTACTTCTTTTTGTGTTCTCTCCTCTCCATTTGAGAGTCCAAATCTTAAATCCATTATCCGCTTTTCCCTTTGAGATAATTTTTTCAATGCAATTTTCAATAGTTCTCTATCTATCTCTTCTTCTAAATTTTTATAAATCAAATCATTTTCAGTTCCCAGTATATCCGATAATAAAAGTTCATTTCCATCCCAGTCAATATTAAGGGGCTCATCTATAGAAATCTCGGATTTTACTTTGCTATTTCTTCTTAAAAACATGAGAATTTCGTTTTCTATACATCTAGATGCATATGTAGCAAGCTTAATTTTCTTATTTGGATCAAAGGTATTAACCGCCTTTATCAATCCTATAGTTCCAATGGAGATTAAATCCTCTACTCCTATAGCTGTGTTTTCAAACTTTCTAGCTATGTAAACAACTAATCTAAGATTCCTCTCTATAAGTACACTTCTTACTGACTCATCGCCTTTTTGTAATTTGGATACAAAAGATAATTCTTCTTCTGAGCTCAGTGGAGGTGGAAGGGTTTCATTACCGCCTATGTAGTAGACCGTATCTTCAATAAAAATATTGATTTTCTTAATTAGTTTCATGAGCTTTAGTTTCATTTTCATTATTATTGAGTTAAAATAAGACATCTATATACCTCCCTATTTATATTAAAATGTCCGGATTGAGCAAGGCTTTGTAATCACCATTTCTGGATAAAGTGTTTGTACTTATAGCCACAATTATCTTATTGAGATTCATTACATCTCCATGAATTGTGAGCTTAACATTATCAGGCTTAAACCCTATCATCATTCCGTTTTCCATACCTAATGAAGTAAAAGGTATCACCCTAAATCTATGCATCCAATTAGAGCTTTGCAGTATTGGTGTGATTTTTTCAAGCTTTTTAAAATTATCATTTTGAAATATATCCTTAACCCCTTCAGGTAATAATTCTTCAATGGCACTATACTCCACAACTATCACTGGAAAGTTTGATAGGGGATCGGAAAGGGAATTTCCTGTATCAATCAAGGCATTTATCTCTTTTTCCTTATTATCAAACTGAATAATAATCTCTTTGTATAAATTTTCTTTATTTACCTTATTCTTAACATATCCAATACTTAATACAATTAATATATAAGCCAATGCCACTGAGTAAAACAATACCTTAAAGCTAAAATCACTGGTATAGAATATTCCATTACTTAATATTGAATTAAAATTAGTAAGATAAAATAGTGCAAAGGCTGTTCCCCCAAAGACAAAGGAAACTAAGTAAAAGATACTTAAATACTTAAAAAAATCTTTAAACCTATGGGGAGTAAAGGATATAACAATTATTAGCATGGATATAACTAATTTCATTGAAAACGAAAGTAAAAAATGTAGTGATGGAAAAAAAATAATAAAAGAGTAAAATGCTCCTAAACCTGCCCCTAAAAATAATTTAAAAAGCTTGCCCTGATACTTACAAAAATAACTTGTTATATGTAGGATTAAAAAATTCATTATAAAGTTTTCCAAAAACAAATATTCAGCATAAACCTCTAACATATCTTCACCTCTGTATACAAGGAGACAGTTCTACATATTATTAATTATTCAGTTTGTATATGATATATGTCTATTATACAAACTATTTCTTCAAAAATATGTCACTCCTTGAAGTCGAAATATATTTTTTATAATACAAAATTTTTATATAATGTAAGGGATATAAACCTCATGATTACAGTTTATTAGTATAAAAGTAGTATATTATATGGGGCGGCAAAATTGGATATTTTGTAAAATAATGTTTAAACCTTGCTATAATAAAAATTTAATTATAGAAATTTCAGTCAAAACTTTGATTTATACATGTATAAATTAAGATTGACCCTAAACTTTTCATATTATATAGTACCTTCCATTTCAATATATTTTTCTTTGAAAAATGGGATCAAAAAAAGAATCCTTCATATTAAAAGGATTCTTTTTAACCTAGTTGTATTGATCTATTTATTTAGAAACTTTTCAGCTTCGCTGACCAATTCATTTATAAGCTCTTTGACGGTTGTAATTTCATGCATTCTATAGGCATTGGTCCCTACAAAGACCAGCCCATTTTCCACATCGCCTTCAACTGAACCTATCAATGCATCGGATATACAATATGGAGTAGTTGCTGGATCACAGGTTTTTAAGCAATTATAGCATCTTTTTATCTTAATCCTATTTTTTTCTATGGACTCTACAAAGGCATTTCTAATGGCTCTTCCAGGCATTCCTACAGGACTTTTGATAATCTGGATATCCTCTTCATTTGCTGATATGTAGGCCTTCTTAAAATTAATGTGGGCATCACATTCCTTTGTAGCAACAAATCTTGTTGACATCTGAACTCCAGCTGCTCCTAACTTTAGAAAATCTGCCATATCCCTTCCACTATATATACCACCAGCAGCTATAACAGGGATTTCCTTTTTGTATTTCTCTGCAAAGGGCTTCACAGCTTCTATAACTTCCTTCACCAAATCCTTTAAATTAGGCATTTTAATAGAAGAAGCTAATTGTTCAGCGGAAAAACCTAGATGCCCTCCAGCCAGTGGCCCTTCCACTATAACAACATCTGGTACATATTTATACTTTCTGTCCCATATCTTAGCTATGATAGCAGCCGCCTTGCCCGAAGATACAACGGGAGCGATTTTTGTGTCTGAGCCTTTGATTAGCTCTGGCAAATTTTTAGGAAGTCCTGCACCAGAAACGATTATGTCAATTTTTTCTTTTACTGCTGTTTTAACCATGTCTTTATAGTTATTAACGGCAGATAACATATTTACTCCTAGAATACCCTTAGGACTTAACTTTTTGGCATTCCTAATTTCTTTTATAAGCCCTCTGATATTCGCCTCGGAATTATTGGTTTTAAAATCCTTCTCTCTAAAACCTATTTGAACCCCAGATATAACACCTATTCCTCCTTCGTTAGCTACTGCAGCAGCCAAACCAGAAAGGGAAACACCAATGCCCATACCACCTTGGATAATGGGAACCTTCGCAACTAAATTACCTATTTTTAAAGGGGGTATTTTCATAAATATTCTCTCCTCTTGGAAACATATTAATATTCAAATTATATGTTTTATTAGCTCATCTGTCAATAGTATAGGAATATTAAGAAAGTGTTATACCAATACTTTTCAAGATTTTTGATTATAATCCAAGTCTTAGAACAATATCCATAGTAGTATATACTTGAGGAAATTGCATAACTCTTACTTGGCACAATTGCATAATATATGTGGTATAGCTTTGAAGATTTTTAAACTACATGTAGTAGATGGTTTTTATAGAAAGTAATTATGCAATTTGCTCACTTATTTTAAATATCCTAAATCCGAAACATTATTTTCAAAAACAGAAGTCTCAATCGTAAATTCAGGCATTCCCATATAACCTGCCGCTATTTCATATTCATTGAAAACTATCACTAGCTTACCCTCTTCGTTTATATAAAAATTAGTATTATCATCTATTGTTTTAAATTCATCTATAAAATATCCCGCCTCTTCTTTTTCAATTGCTTCTTTCATTTTACTTATGATCCTATGGTTTATAACACTTACATAATCATAATTTTCATTAAACAAATCACTTATATTTAATAATTTGCTATTTTCAAGGTCTACATTATAAAAGTCAGCTGTTTCATATCCACTTGCACCGATTTCTGTTGTTACAACTTTAAAGGACAATAGATTTTCCTCTTGTTTAATTAAAGTATACCTCTGGCTTACACTTTCTGGCATAGCCGTCAAAAATCCTGCTTTATCTGAGGCTTCCTTTATATTTTCAGCATTTTTAATGGCCCTATCATAAACTGCGATACCACGTTTTTTTAAAGTGCTATTTATTTCTTCCTGGGCTTTTTCCCCTTCAAGCCCTTGAATAGAAGGTATTTCTATATTTATTTTACTATATTCATTTTCTGTTACTATTTTATTAACCGTTACTAATTTTACAATACTGCCCACAACTGGAACATCTAGTAAACTCGTTGCAAATGCAGTATTTATATTAACTGCTCCTATAAAGACACCACATATGCAAGCCGCCACCGAAAGACTTCCTACAATTGTTTTTTTGAATCTATTCTTTTTATTCATTGTTTTCTCCTTAAATTTATTTTTTATGTTATTCAAATTATCATCCGTAAGCTCTGGAAGTTCCTTTGCTAGCATGTCAAGATTTTCTTGGTCAAGCTCTGACATAAGGCTATTATATTTTTTCATAATTATCCTCCAATTTTATAGTTTAATTTGAGTAAGCAAGGATTTTTTACTATAGTAAAGCTTATTGCTTACTTCCTTAACAGTAATATTTAATTTATCAGCAATCTCCCTAGGCTTTAACTGATAAAAATATCTAAGTATAAAAATTTCACTATCCAATTGTTTAAGGTTCTTAGCAAACTCATAGATTTGATTAATAATCTGTTTGTTTACCAACATTTCTTCTATATCATCAGTTTCTATCTTTAGTTCATCATCATAGGATAGGGTTATGGTCTTATTTATTTTTCTCAGTCTATCTATCGCTTTACTTTTAGTTATAAGACATAGATAGGTTTTAATGCTTCCTCTATTTTGATCATATTTTTCAGGATGTTCCCATAGATATGCAAAGCTTTCCGCTATACAATCCTCAATGTCTTCCTTACTTCCAACATCTTTAAGTACACCAGAAGCAACAACCCAAAGCAGTCTACTATATTCATTAATCAAAATTTCATAGGTCCTAGGATCATGATTTCGTATCTTCTGTTTCAATTCTTCATCTAACATCTAGTGGATTACCTCCCAATCGTATATTGATTATAATCGATTACACAAAATAATACGAACAAAAAAGCATTTTGACTTAAAATAAAATTGTCATTATATTATAGAAGAAACAAAAATGCAAAAATATAAAGGCCAAGTAGAAATATAAACCTTATTATTACCCTATAGTAAAGTTTATAGTTTTACCTGACCTAATTGACAATATTTTAGATGATACCCTATAGATTCTTTCAATTAATTAATTCTAATTATCTCTGATTGATCTAGGGCTGTTAATTTCTGATCAAAATCAATCCCCTCATCAAAACTACCTATATTTTTAATAATACTGGAAAGTTCCTCATTTATCTTTTTTATGATATTTTTATCTATATCTATATCCTGCATAATGAACAAACTAGTATCACTCCTGTATTTAGATAATTCTTGTTTAATAATTTCCAAATCCGATGTCGCTACATTCATATCATAGATTTCACTTTTACTTTTACTTCTATTGGTTCCAATTAATAAGGTATAGTGGATACTATTATTCCCCGTTATATCTTTATTCCTCCATACATACAATTCTAAACCTTTCATTAGGGATTTCTTACCTTCTAAGATATCCTTAAGTAAGACTATATCGTCACCCAGTCTCGATAAATCACCATACTCTTCTTCAAACGAAGTCCTAGGAAAGCTGAATGTAGTATTATATTTTGATTCATCCAGTTTTCCCTTTGATTGAGAATTACGAAATGCAAAGGTAACTTTATCTACATTATCAATCATACAAAATGCTATTAATGCATTTATTCTTGAATTTGTCTCGATACTAGAATTTGATTTGGTTATTGGCCATTCACCAATAAATTCATCATCCTTTGCTGCTTCATAATATATTGTGAGGGAGTATGGTTTTTTACTAGTTTCCATGGATGTATACTGTTGTTTAAAATAATTATCCGGTACTGGTAAATTAGCAGCAATATGACCTACCTTACTATTATCACCTACATAGGCCGTTCTATATTTAGAAATTTCAGATAAGTTATATGCATCCCCAGTTAAATTAGAGGATTCTTCTATTTTATTATCTAACGCCCCTCCTAAATACAATGCTCCAAATATAAATACCCCTATCAAAATAGCAGAAAATATCATAATCATTTTTGACTTTCTATCATGCTTCATAATCGCTATCAACCTTTCCCTTAAGCTCTTTTTTTCCTCACACATTGTTGCCTGTAATACCCCAATTGGATACTTGGCCTCCTCTGCAAAGGATATTAATGTATCCCCATAAGCTTGCTTTTCCTCTGTACTAAAGTTTCTAATGACTGCTTCATCGCAGGCTAACTCACAGGAATCGCTAATTTCTTTTCTAATAAAATACATAATTGGATTGAACCAATGGATTGATGTTGCAAGCATTGTCAACCACTTCACCAAAATATCATGATGCTTTAGATGGGTAAGCTCATGTAGTAGGATGTTTTTAAGCTGAACTTCATCAAAGTCATCATCTGGAATAATAATGCAGGGTCTTAGTATCCCCAGTGCCATGGGAGTACTTATAAAACCATTGCGTAATAACCTCACATTCTTACTTCCATTTAATAATTTAGATAGTATGTTTATTTCCATATTTCTTGCCGGTTTATATCTCCCTTTCAACTGCCCTATAAAACGAATATATCCAGTAATATTAATTGTAAAAACGATTAATGCTCCTAGTAACCAAATATACATAGCATACTCAACAAATAAATCCTTAAGGTTAATGTTTATCCCTTGTCCCACTATTTTTTCCACCCTTTGATTTATTGATGAAGGAGGATTTAATGAACCTTTACCTATATTCTCTATTGCTTTAATATTGGTTTCTTCCCCATTATGTATATTGGTCAAATGATTATCACTATAAAAAACTCTGTCCATTATGCTATCCTGAAATGAAAAAGGTACAATAAGTCTAAGTAGTACTATAATCCATATATAATATTGTACAGACTTTGATAGTCTATGTTTTATCATTGGTTTAATTCCAAATAATATTATTGCCAAAATACTAGCTGATAATGAAAGAGACAATATTAGCTTAATCCCATCATTCATCCCTCTTATCACCTACCTTAAATAGGCTTCGTAATTCCTGAATATCTTTTTTATTTAGTTTTTTACTTCCTAAAAGAGATGCCACTAGATTTTTAGCACTCCCGGAATATACACGATCAATTAAACTTTGAGTAGAATATTCATTATATTCATTTTCACTAACCAAAGCCTTATAGTAATATACTTCTTTTTTGGTTGCCGAAACAACTCTTTTTTTGCACAACCTTCTAAGTAGTGTCTTTATAGTAGATGTTTCCCAATCACTTCTTTTCTCTAGTGCTATTCTAATAGCTGACAAAGGAAGTTCATCTTCTGCTTCCCATAGTATACGCATAACTTCTACTTCAGAATCAGTAATTCTAGAAATTAAATTACTCATACCTATCCTCCCTCCAGGTTACAGATGTAACCTCATATAATAGTTTACATCTGTAACCTGATAATGTCAATATAAATTATTGCATATTTATAGGGCCATACCAAGCTAGTGAAAATCAATAGTATTTACTAGCTGGTATGACCCTAATGAGAATAATTTTAGATTTGTGGCTTTCTATACCTACTCTATATTCAATGATTTGTTATATCCCTCTACATCATTACATTCTGTGACATTTCCATTTGATACCATAAAAACTCTATCGGCAAAAGCAAGATTGCTAAGTCGATGGGTTATCATAAATACAACTTTATCCTTTGAAATATGTTTCACGCCATTGAGAATTGATTTCTCCGTAGCTTCATCTAGGTCAGCTGTAGCTTCATCAAGAATAAGAATTTTGGGATCAAGCAGTATGGCTCTAGCAATAGCAATACGCTTTTTTTGACCTCCCGATAGCTTAATTCCTCTCTCCCCTACATTAGTCTCATAGCCTTCGGGCAAGCCCATTATAAATTCATGGGCATTGGCTATTTTCGCCGCATTAATGATTTGCCCCATAGAAATATTTTTACGACCCAATATAATATTATCCTTTATACTTGAATTGAAAAGAAAAGTTTCCTGTGTTATAACGGCTATATGTTTTCTTAGAGATACTATTTTAATATCCTTAAGATTCATTCCATCTAAATATATATCCCCTTCCACGGGATCATAAAATCTTGAGATAAGCCTTATAAATGAGGTTTTACCTTGGCCACTTTCACCTACAATAGCATTAAATGAACCCCTTTCAAAGGATACGCTAACATTTTCTAATATTTGTTTATCCTTATCATAGCTAAAATTAACATTTTTCCATACTAAATTACCTTGTATATCATCAATTTCTACTGCATCTTCACTGTCCCTAATTTCTGGTTCCAAGTCTAATATATCAAAAACCCTTTTTGCAGCAGGATATGATATTCTCATATTGATAACGATATTAAAAGTATTTGTAGTATACTCCAATAGAAAATTCACATAATATGATATGGCTATTAACTCCCCCATAGACATTTTGCCATTTAAAACATTGTATCCACCGTAGCCCCATAATAGTATCATGGAAAAAATAGATATACTTACTGATGAAAACTCTGATATGGCACTTTTGATATTCAGCATCTTTTTTGTATGCTCTGTTTCCTCAATCTTCTCATAGGTATTCTTTAGATTACTTTTATCGACATCGTATGATTGTATAGTTTCAAAACCTGAAATTCCATCTTGAAGACTTCCCATAAGTTCTTCTTGCTTTTCTCTTACCTTATAGCTCATATTGTATACAGTAGTGGTAAACATTTTAAAAAACATTGCGAAAAGAGGAAAAAATACGAAGCACATCAACGCAACTTTATAATTGAAATTAAAAATAATAGCAATAATCATAACAATCATTAGTAAATTTTTGAATAGGAGTAGAAATTTTTCTGTCAGCAAATTTTCTAATGCATCGACATCACTAATGATCCTGGAAACTAAACTACCGGTTTGATTAGATGTGTAATAGCTTAAAGACATTTCTTGAAGATGTTTATATATATCAACTCGTATCTTTGAAAAAACCTCTGTACGAATACTTGATGTAACAACAGTATGAAGCAAGTCAAATATTTCTCTAAAAAGAGTCAATATAACTAAGAAAACAAGATTCCAAATTAGGACTTTTAGATTTTTATTCAATATTCCTATATCAATAATATTTTTATACATCAAAGGTAAAATAACTGTTGCTATTGTTGTAAAGATAATAATTAAAATTGAATATATTGTTTCCTTTACACAAATCCTTAGGTATTTTATCATCTTCCGTAATACAAGCAAGGCCAAACACCCTCCAACATAAAGATATTTATAATAAAATAGGCACTTGAGAAAATTGCATAATTGTAACTTGGCCGGGATGCATAATTATCTTGTATAAAAATGCCTATAGGGATTTTAGTATAGACTTTAACTTATACTATGAAAACCCTATATAGATATTCCGATTAAACAGTTAATTTATACACAACTTTATAATATGTATTGTGCAATTATGCTTAGTTACAGTTATAAAATTCCCTCACTTAATATTACCTAAAAAAGCTCTTTCATCATCCTTTAGGGATGCATAAATGTATAATGCACTTTCCACCATTATACGATTAAAATAGCAATCCATTTCCGATATACTGCTGGTATTATGATTTACTTTGTGTGAACTATAATAACATGTTCCACCACACAAATATTTTGCCCAACACTCTAAACACCTACCTGAATCCCTGGTGAATACCATATGATTACTTAAAAATTCTCTTCTTCTATCATTATCAAATGCCCGATCTATATCATCCCATCTGGATTTTTTCATTCCATCAAATCTTCTACATGGATAAATATCACCCTTAATATTTAGGGCATAGGATGATTTCCCTGCAGAACAGGGAAAATATCTAGGCCCTTTTCTGCTTCCATAATGTATAGAATATAGTATATCTATGAAGTTTTCTATTCTTATAAGTTTCCTTTGACCTATGTTGCTAATAAAATGGTAAACCAGCTTTTCAATATTTGTTGCTAATATATATTTATCCCTTTCAATGTCTACTATTTCATGGTCAACTGGGAACTGTAAAATAAACCCTCTTACTCCTAACTCATATAATCTATGGCATAGGCTAGTCAAATCCACTTCATAATAGGGTACTGTTATTGCTGCCTTAACCGGAAGATAATCAGAAATCTCTTTTATGGTAATATTTTCTGTAAATAAATCATCATAGTTTGTTTTACTATTTTTCCCAATATTAATTACAACTTCAAAATTATATTTAATTAAGAAATTACTTATCTTTTTACTATATAATATTTCTTCATCAACCATGACAGAATATATAAATCTAATATCTTCATATTCCTTTTTAATTGTATTTATAAGTTCAACTATTTTTTCTACAATATAGAAATCATCTACTTTTTCTACTTCGTGAAAAGTAATATTAATGGTGTTATTATGCTTAAAATTGGAGAGAAAAAATATTATTCCTTTATAGAATTTATTTGCATCCATCTTAATATTATCAACCAAATTAATTGTTTCACTGACACAGCAGGAACATTGCATATTATTATTCCTAATGATTATCTCTATAGTATCAACCTCTGCATTATCCTTTAAGAATGGAAACTCGACTTTTATAAAAGGATCTTCATATAAATAGTTATATGTTTCGGAATCAACTTCTTCAGAATTATCAATAGCCTTCCCTATGAAAGGATTGTATTCTAATATCAATCCACTATATCCAGAGTAAACAAACTCAATATCATTATTATTTTTAAAGATATAGAAATTTGTATCTAATGTATCATTCATAACCACTATATCCACCCTCTTTAGTTAATTTAAAATATATGGCATGGCAAAAAGCTATAAAATGATAATCAAAATATTGTAGCTTTAATTGAATTTCTTTATGCTTCTATTAGAAAGATTTACTCCAAGTTACAGTTACTTTGTCATTATTACCCTTAGCAGGTTTTGAATCCGCAACCGGTATATTAAGTGCAGGTGTATTTAATACTTTTGCCATAGTCACCATTCCTTTCAATTAAATTTTTTTGGATTATGTTGGTGTAACTTCACTAAGATACTACTCAATACCATGCCATAAAAAGCTATTTAATATATCATAAATATATGTATTTATGCATTTTGATAGATATCTTTTATTCTTTTCCTTAAAATCATATTAGGAATATTATCTATATTTTCCTCTGTTAGCGTTTGTTTGTTATAAATATTCATAGCATCAAGTGCTTTACTAATATGAGAAAATATTTTCTTGAAATCTTCACAATATATATTCCCTTTTTCTTTATCATAATGGGAGGGGCAACCCCCACGACATAAGCTATACCACCTACAAAAAATACATTTTTCTACCCTGTCGTCTTCTTTTCTACCATATAATTTCCTTATAGGATTTTCATAAAGCATATATTCTAAGGAATACTCAGAAATATTACCTAAGCCTATTTCTGTGTGATTATCACAGGGACATGCATCCCCTTTAGGACTAATAGATAACATCTGATTCTGTACTAAACAATTCTTCATAAAATAACATATCGATGGTTTAGAAAAGATAAATCCTACTATTATGGAATCTAGAAACCTTATATTAAATTGACATGAGGTATCATAAAACCACTTTTCAAAAAGTGAAATTAATAAACGCGAAAAATTCCCCTGAGTTAATATTATTTCCCCTCCATATGTTTCAGGTGCAATTAAATCAACTCCTTTAATATTCTTCAAGCCCTTAAATAGATCATAATACTCATTA
Organism: Maledivibacter sp.; assembly: GCA_025210375.1. Taxonomy (NCBI): domain Bacteria; kingdom Bacillati; phylum Bacillota; class Clostridia; order Peptostreptococcales; family Caminicellaceae; genus Maledivibacter; species Maledivibacter sp. The sequence continues at coordinate 144,323 of JAOASB010000034.1, forward strand.
ATATTCTCTAATGTTTTGTCACTACAAACAGAAAGTATTCCTATATTCACTTCCTTTTCTTGAAGTATATTAATATTCTCTTCTATACACCTAAAGGTATCTTTGCCACCCTTAAATCTTCTATATTTGTTATGGACAATATCGGGCCCATCTAAGGAAATACCTATTTCAAACTTATGCTGTATGAACATATGGACTAGATCATCGGTCAATAATGTTCCATTTGTTTGTATGGAATTTATATATTTTTTGTTTTTAAGATACTTTTTCTGCAAGTCCATTGCTTGTTCAAAAAAATCAATGTTTCTCATAAGGGGTTCTCCTCCATGAAATATAAATTCTATCTCATCAAATGAACTTTCAGCTGCTCTCTTAATCACAATTTCCAATGTATCTATACTCATATTCCCTGGGTTGTGATCCATTTCTTGCTGATAATAACAATAGGAACATGCCATATTACAATTATTAGTTATATTTAGAAGTAAAACTATTCTTTTGTTTATAGAATCTATCATATTAAATCACTCCTACAATAACTCTTTTAATGGATTTTCAAATGCTAGTATAAGAATCATCATAACTTTAAGGTAATATTTGTAATCTATTTTACATCACCACAAAGTACTTGTCAATATTTGTATAAGTTTATTTTTTTTGTAATATTTGTAGAAAAATTACTCAGTTTGGTATATAATCAGATTACGGAATATATTTGAACAACCATTTAAATGATACTGAAGAGGAGGTTATATTATGGATACTTTTTTTGGGGAGAAAATCTTAAAACAAGCTGATGTTCTACTAATCTTACCCCCCTTCGCCTGTGTTGAGGGACCTTCTATAGGACTTCATATTTTACAAGCTTGTGCAGACGAACATGGTTTTTCTGTACAGGTAGCATATGCAAATATGGCTTTTGCATATTTACTTGGATATGAAAATTATAAAAACATGTGTGCATCTTACGATATGATGATAGGGGAAGTGTTTTTCGCAAATGCGGCGTACGGTACTTCCCCTTTTGCTAAATCTGGATTTGATATAGATAGTTGCTTTGACATGCTTTCAAAGAATTCCAATAAAGAGATGGATATGGATACCATAAAAAAGATATATTATGGATTGGATGAATTTCTGGACAAAATGGCAGAAGAGATACTTGAATATAATTATAGGATAATTGGATGTTCTACTACCTTCAATCAAACTGCAGCAAGTATTGCTTTACTAAACCGCATCAAATTAAAAAATCCTGAAATAATAACTATTATTGGTGGAGCAAATTGTGAACGTGAAATGGCTGAAGGAATACTATCCTTGAGCAATAAAATAGATTATATATTTTCTGGGAAAAGCGAAATTTCATTTCCAAATTTTTTGAAAAATGTTTTTAATTCAAATACTCCTAGAAATAAAATAATTGAAAGTGAAAAATCTATAGATGTTGAAGATATTCCATTAATGGATTATACCAATTTTTATGAACAATTTCACCATTTTTCTATGGATACAAAAATACCTAAAGATGATATATTATTATTCTATGAAACAAGTAGAGGTTGTTGGTGGGGACAGAAACATCAATGTAATTTTTGTGGACTAAATGGTGATGACATAGGTTTTAAGGAGAAGTCTTGTGATAAAATTATTAAGGAACTGAAAACATTATTGGCAAAGCATCCGTCGAATAATATCGCTATGGTGGATAATATCATGCCTTATAATTTTACAGATACGTTACTTCCTGCCCTACATAAAGAAATTCCAGATATTCGCTTATTCTATGAAGTTAAAGCAAATATGCCTTTGGAGCATCTTATAAAGTTAAAAGATGCAGGAGCATATCAATTGCAGCCAGGTATTGAAGGCTTGTCCAGTAGTCTTTTGAAAAGAATGAGTAAGGGTACTTCTACAAAATTAAATATTATGTTTTTAAAAAATGCCCTTTCATTAAATATGGCTACCAGTTGGAATTTACTTTACGGGTTTCCAGGTGATATTTATGCAGAATATGAAGAAACCTTGAAATTATTACCTCTTATTGTACATTTAGAACCTCCAATAGTCTTTACTAATATATCCTTGCAAAGATTTAGCAAATACTTTGAACAGAATGATAAATTTGGCATAACTAATTTAACTCCTATATCATGCTATAAAAATTTCCTACCAAAAAACGCCGATGCTAATAAACTTGCTTACGACTTCAATGGAGATTATGAATACTTTTCTCATGATAATGAACCTGTTATTATTCAAATAAAATCTATAATAAAAAAATGGCAAAAGAAATGGGCCGGTAATACTATCCCCAAGCTTCATATAAGTAAAGCTTCTCAAAATAATTATCTATTAATGGATACAAGGGGCCTGTCTGGAACTAAATCCGTACAAATATTATCATACAAACAAGCACTTGCCGCTTTAAAAGATAGACCATTAGGCCAAGTAGAAAATCTTGAGGAAGAAATAGAATGGGCAATAAAACAAAATTTGATTGTTGAACTTGATGGATGGTATGTTTCATTAATTACAGCGGAACCTGAACTTTTGTTAGAATTCAAAAATATTTCATAAATAATTAAATTCAAAACATAAGAAATATCCTATGAATTTATAGGAATCTAAGTAAAAAATTTAATTTATACCTATTAAAGTTCCTAGACAACTGAGTATTTTGATGTGTGAGCAAATTGCATAATTACTCTCTATAATAGCCATATCCACATGTAGTTTTAAAATTCCAAAAGATATATCATGAGATATGCTCATATCTTAAGTAATTAAATTAACCCATATTGAGCTTAGCTAGGTAAGAGTTATGCAATTTTCTCACGTATAAATTAGCTTCTACTATGTAACCCCTATATTACATATTTACTAATCCAATATAACTTTTTTCTATTTTTATATCATATACTATAATTAACCATGACCTTGCTAATTAGTATTATCATCTTCGTACATATCCCCCTTAACTGGGATGATTGTATCTACACATATATTTAATTTCCCCCCAGGGGTTGAAGCCCCCTTTAAATCCACTGTGATTTTATAATCTCCATCGGTGGTATGCACTGGTATATAGTGCATTTTATTATGAAGAACACTGTTTTTATTGAGTGGTAATTCAAAACGACCATTTGACCCTACCATTTCAATGGTTTTACTTGGTGTATATAAATAGGCTTTTTGAATATTTTTTATTTGCCTTGGCCTATCGTAGTTTGACACTATATCGGCCTTAGCATTTACCTCGATTCCATATCCAGATTTTATAAAGCCCTGCTTCTTATTTATCCA